>JBJOOU010000204.1:0-2930 GCA_046051105.1 Bacteroidota bacterium | reverse complement strand
CGTTTGGGCCCTATACGGTGAGCAAGAATAAAGTAGGGAAGGGAAGGAAAGGGAAGGGAAGGAAAATAAGAATTTGGGTTGGCATTTTCACACATCTCTGGGGGGACGGGGTGGAGTGATCATTACCAAATTTTATTTTGCACACGTATTAAGGCCCTATATTCATCTTTTATTCACCAAATTGGTAGCAAGAAAACGAAACATAAAACAATGAAATAAACAAATATACAGATTTAAGCTAACACAATGTAGTAGGTGTAACTATGTAGGGCCTATTTGGCCAACCATTACAAACAAATAGATAGAACGAATAGGCCTAAGCATTCAGAAGAGCCGCTGAGACTATGGCTGGCTATAAATTGCGTTACGCAATTGGCAAGCAGTTGTTACACCGCTACCGTAAAAAGAACACAAAATTTGCAGCTGCTTTGCTGACTTTGCAGAAAATAAAGAACATAAAACATTTTCAGAAGCACCAAAGCATTGTAAAAATTTAGATGTGCGAATAGCAATTTGTTGACCGAGTGAATAGAAGTTAAAATAATGTTGGCATTCGGTAACAATTTCAGGAGAACCTGTGCGGAATATTTTCATGAACAAACGTGTGATAGAGAATTCCATGGATTGTTTGTCACGTGACAACAATGGACATGCCTCAGTTCCATACAAAAGTATGGGCAAGCATTTGGCACGTAATAAACTTAAAACGACTTCCTCAGAAGCTGTTCGACCAACTTTGCTGTATAAAGCATTAAAGGCTCGAAAAAACTTTGATTTGGCATGGTCGAATGAACATTTGAACGTACGACCACTGACAAAATAAATACCCAAGTAGCGACAACTGCTGACCCATTTTACTGTGCCGCCCTGAATGGAGGTTAACTCAGCACATGACTCATTAAATCTATGTCCGAAACGAATACACATAGACTTGTTAGTATTTACACGCATGTCGAGCTTAACAAGTTCACTCTCACAAACATTCAATAAACTTTGTAGACCAGTGACAGTTGGGGAGACCAATAATATATCATCGGCAAACAAAAATATACTAACGCAGATTGAAGAAATGTAACAGCCTGTATCAGCTTTAATAATTTCATAGACAAGATCGTCAATGTAAATTGAGAAAAGCACTGGAGAAAGAACACCGCCTTGGCGGACACCAGCTAATAATCTAAAGAAGTAAGATAGTTTTCCAACCCACTTAACACAAGTTACTGAGATGCTGAACCATGACTCTAAGATAGAGAGAACTTTGTTTGGTAGTTTCCTGTCAATTAGTTTAATTAACAAAGCATAATGATTCATGCGATCGAAGGCCTTCGAGAGGTCTAGAGCACAAACATTAACTGTAGATCCATTATTTGTAAAACTTTCAACAACATTGCGAACGCAATAGACGGCATGCATAGAGCTAGTGTTCTTTTTAAAACCGAATTGGTGATCTGATGTAGAAAAATATGAGGCATATCTATCTAAAATCGCCAACTCAAAAACCTTTGAAATAATTGGGCTGATTGAAATTCCTCTGAAATCATCAACTGCAAGAGCACGAACACGCCCATCACACTTAGGAATGGGTACTGTATAGCTAGCACCAAAATTAGCTGGAATATGACCCACAGAAATACACAGGTTAAACAATTTGGTTAACAAACTAGTAACAATGGGATGACAGAATTTCAAATGTTCAGCAGACAGCTCATCAAGCCCAGCCGCTTTGCCGCAAACCAGGTTATCAATCAGCTTACCAACCAATTCAACGTCAAACTGTTGACTGTCTGTGATTGGCGAACCGTGATAACTAGCTAGACGGTTTTTATATTCAGACTTGAGCTCCTCGTTGCGATTAGCATTGAACGGAGTACAGTTATCTTCAAAATACTTGGCAAATTTATCAACGATTAGGTCAACATCAGAGGTACCATCCACCTTAAGAACATTGTTAGACTTAATTGAAAACTTGGATCTCCAGACTTTCCAGAAATCTTGATTAGATTTACACAACAGTGCATCATGCAGGTCATTGGTGTAACTATTTATTTCTCTTGTTTGTTCCTCGCGGATACGCTTTTTATAAAGTAGCTTATCCTTATTATACTTAGTAAAGATTGCACCATGTTTAGGTCTTGAAGCTTCTTTCCAAGCTCTACACGAAGCTATAGCATTTTCTTTAAGAAGATCGAGCTCCTGACTCCACCAAAACTTGAAATAATTTTTTTTATGTTTAGGAATATATAATTGAGCACTTGTGCATAAACTATCAACAATATTATTATAAATACGATCAATATCTTCAAAAGTTTGATCATCACACAAGTGACACAATGCATTAGATCCCTCAATTAAATTGTCTAGGCTACCAAGAACCGGCTCAAGTAACTGACGTGTGTGGTCATAATATAGGTCTAAGGGGGCGTGATCCCACCGTAGATGCGTGACGTCACCTGCAGCACACGACTGATTACCACCAGAACCACCGGAACATAACAAATCAGGAGAAATGATATTCTCACAAACCGCTAGTATCGGAACATGGTCAGACAGGTTAATATCCATGTCTATGACGTTGAAAGCAATTGTTTTATTACAACTCGATAAGAAATAATCTATGGCACTACTAGAGTTAGTAGACTCGTTGATAAACGTGTTTCTATTACTGACTGGAAATACGACATCACACCGGCACAGGTTGTTATGAGTAATGAAATCACCAACAAAATGACTAAGATAATCGCTGCTATTTAAATCAACGTTAAAGTCACCACCGATTAAAAAAGTGCACGTAGAATTATCACAAATCAGAGCTTGTAGTTCAAGCAGAATATCGCGATACAATAGTTCACGCTGCGGAGTGCCCGCGCATGGCATGTAGACAGTTATTATTAGCCAATTATACAGCTTGATTACAGAAAATCTTTCTATCG
>JBJOOU010000203.1:0-16281 GCA_046051105.1 Bacteroidota bacterium | reverse complement strand
TGCTCTACCAACTGAGCTATGGTACCATTGTTCCGTTTTGCGAGTGCAAAGATACGTGCTTTTTCTGATTCTACAAGGCTTTTTGAAACTTTTTTCGAAACTTTTTTCGATTTGTTTTTGTGCTTAAATGTAAGTGTGCTGATGCTCAGCGAACAATAATCGTATTTGGATTTAAACCAACTCCTGCTATTTTGTATTTTAGTTTGCCGTTTCTCGAAAAACAGTACAAATCGCCCTTCGAAACATAATCTTTGGCGTCGGCTATATATACATTTCCATTGCTGGGATGCACATAAATGCCAAAAGGGAGCTTTAGGCTGGTGGCGTCGGCTACAAATTGTCGGTTGATGATTTGCTCTTTTTTGCAGTCGAAGATCTTTATCCAGTAAGTTCCTTTGGTGTTGTCGTAGTTGTATAGATAGGCCGTGTCGTTTTGTATGCAAAAATTCATAGCCTGTATGCTGTCGAAGTTTTCCACGAGCTGGTCGGTTTGTGAGTCGATGCGTACGAAGCGGGGTTTTATACTGCCGTTGTTGCCGCGTACGATGGCATAGATGTCTCCTTCCGAGTCGGCTTGCAGTTTGTAGGGATTGAGTCCGACTTCGATTTTTGAAGTTTCGGTAAATGATTCGATATCGACTACCGAAATGGTATGATCGTAGTTGGGATAGTCCAGTCCGCCGGAATTAGATACATAAAGTTTGTTGTTTGCGGCTACGATGCCATCGGGGTTGCGCCCCACCTTTATAGTTGCGTCTATGGTAAGCGTGGCGGTGTCGATGCGCGAAACGGTGCCGTCGAATGAGCAGACATAGGCTTTGTCTTTCCAAAATGAGATGAAACGCGGTTGTCGGGCGGTGGCTGAAGCATTGTACATCGGAATACGTTTGATGGACAGGCCGGTTTTTGCGTCCAGTACCTCGATGTCCGACGACACATTTACCGCAATCCAAAGCATGCTTCCGTAGCGTTTCATGTCGTTGGCTGTGTCGCCGAGTTTGCGTTCATTGGTGGTTTGGAAAAAATCAGTATTTAGGCGGTGGGCGTCAAAATCCAGCAAAGTAAGGGTGCTGTTGTTCATATTGAACAGTCCTTCGGATAAAACATAGAGTTGGCCTTTGTCGTCAAGCGATTCGGAAAGTGTTTGCGGGCTGGCAATGTCCTTCATATCGTCGCAGCTGTAGGCTGTAATTCCCCAAATGAGAATTGATAAGTATCGGAAAAAATGATTCATTGTTTTTTGTCGAAAATGCGGTTGCAAAATTACTGCAATTTTCGGGTAACGGGGTTTTTCTTCGAAGATATCTATAATGTATTGATATTTTTATGGTTGAAAACTCTTTTCTGGCTTGCGTGTGGCGGTGTTTGATTGTTTTATACTTTCATCTTTTTTGCGTATTTTTGCAGGCTAACAGAAATAAAACGAAAGAAAATTACGAATGAAGAATATCCGCAATTTTTGCATTATTGCCCACATCGACCACGGAAAAAGTACATTGGCCGACCGCTTATTAGAATTTACCCAAACTGTTTCGGGTAAAGATATGCAGGCGCAGGTACTTGATGATATGGATTTGGAGCGCGAACGTGGGATTACGATTAAAAGTCATGCCATTCAGATGAACTACAAGCTGGATGGACAGGAATATATATTCAACCTTATTGACACCCCGGGACACGTGGATTTTTCCTACGAAGTTTCCCGTTCGATTGCCGCTTGCGAAGGGGCTTTGCTGATTATTGATGCTACGCAGGGTATTCAGGCGCAGACGATTTCGAACCTTTATATGGCCATTGAGCACGATCTGGAAATTATTCCTATCATGAATAAAATGGATATGGATAGCGCCATGCCCGAGGTGGTGGAAGATCAGATCGTGGAATTGCTGGGATGTAAACCCGAAGAAATTATTCGTGCCAGTGGAAAAACAGGTATGGGTGTTGACGATATTCTGAAAGCCATTGTGGAGCGCATTCCTGCTCCGAAGGGCGATCCGGAAGCGCCGTTACAATGTCTGATTTTCGACTCAGTGTTCAATTCTTTCCGTGGTATTATTGCTTATTTCAAAATCGAAAACGGAACCATCAACAAAGGGGATCTGGTGAAATTTGTGGCTACGGGCAAAGAGTACAATGCCGACGAAATCGGGGTGCTGAAACTGGATATGCAACCCGCTACCTCACTGAGTGCGGGTGATGTGGGTTATATCATTTCGGGTATCAAGGCTTCGAAAGAAGTGAAAGTGGGTGATACCATTACCCATGTTAAGCGTCAGTGCGAAAAAGCGATTAGTGGTTTTGAAGAAGTAAAACCGATGGTATTTGCCGGGGTGTATCCTATCGAGACCGAGGATTTTGAAGACTTGCGTGCTTCGCTGGAAAAACTTCAGCTGAACGATGCTTCGCTGACTTTTGAACCGGAGTCGTCGGTGGCGCTGGGCTTCGGTTTCCGTTGCGGTTTTTTGGGGATGCTTCACATGGAAATTGTGCAGGAGCGTCTGGATCGCGAGTTTGATATGAACGTAATTACGACCGTTCCCAACGTATCGTACAAAGTATATACTAAAAAGGATGAGCTGATCGAGGTACATAACCCGTCAGGCTTGCCGGATATTATGGCCATCGATCGTATTGAGGAGCCTTATATCCGTTCTTCGGTAATTACCCGCACCGAATATATTGGTCAGATTATGACTTTGTGTCTTGGGAAACGTGGTGAGTTGGTGAAGCAGGATTATATCTCGGGCGACCGTATGGAGCTGATTTACGACATGCCGCTGGGCGAAATTGTATTTGACTTCTACGACCGGTTGAAAAGTATTTCGAAAGGATATGCGTCGTTCGATTATCACATGAATGGTTTCCGTCCGTCTAAACTGATTAAACTGGATATTCTGCTCAATGGTGAGTCGGTGGATGCGCTTTCGTCGCTGATACATATCGACAATGCAGTGCCACTGGGTCGTCGCATGTGCGAGAAACTAAAAGAGCTAATCCCGCGTCAGCAGTTTGATATTGCCGTTCAGGCAGCCATCGGTGCTAAGATTATTGCCCGCGAAACCATCAAAGCTGTTCGGAAGGACGTAACCGCGAAATGTTATGGAGGTGATATCAGCCGTAAGCGAAAATTGCTGGAAAAACAGAAAAAAGGAAAAAAACGAATGAAACAAATCGGTAATGTGGAGGTGCCTCAAAAAGCCTTCCTTGCCGTATTAAAACTCGACTAATATGGAATTCAATTATCGCAATCAGCGTTTTGCCCGCTTGTACACTTTTCTCGATCGACTCGAGTCCCGGCTCAATCCCGGGGTGCTTTTACTGGTGGTGGCGTTGGTTGCGATAATTGTAGCTAATTCGCCCCTGAGCGAATGGTATATTTCTTTGTGGAATATGCCTGTCGTAATGGGGATAAATAACTTCAACTTGTTCAGTCATCATGGCGAACCGCTCACGCTCCTGCAGTTTGTGAACGACGCGCTGATGGCTGTTTTCTTTTTTACTGTAGGGTTGGAGATAAAGCGCGAAATGATCGTAGGTGAGTTGTCGTCGCCCAAACATGCGATGTTGCCCATTATTGCTGCGCTTGGGGGGATGGTGATCCCTGTAATTGTTTTTTTTGTTTCAGGAAAAATGCTTGGGTTCTCGCCTCAGGAGTTTCGTGGCATGGCCATTCCGATGGCTACCGATATTGCCTTTTCTATTGGTGTATTGAGCCTGCTGGGCAAACGGGTGCCGATTGCGCTGAAGATATTTCTATTGGCGTTGGCCATTGTTGATGATATTGGTGGAATAATTGTAATTGCTGCCTTTTATAGTCAGATGACGAGTGCGTCTGTATTGTATTTGCTGGTTGCAGTTGCGCTTCTGCTTTTGTTGGTTACAGGCAATTGGTTGCGCATTAATTCTAAGTTTTTTTATGTGTCACTTGGAGTTATTGTATGGTACTTATTTTTACAGGCGGGTGTCCATCCTACTATTGCCGGTGTGTTGGTGGCTTTTACTGTGCCTTCTCGGCCGTTCTTAAATCTGAAGAAATTTACCCAGGGGATGCAATACGAACTGGACGAAATAAAAACTACTATTGATGCTGCTGACGGCGATAGTATTTTATTGAATAACAAACAAATAAATCATCTTTCGCGATTGGACATGGCTTCTGATAGGGTGGTGAGTCCCTTGCAGGACTTTGAAAATAATCTGTCCGGTGTGGTGAACTATTTTATTATGCCGTTGTTTGCTTTTGCGAATGCCGGAGTTTTACTCCATTTTTCTGAGGGCAAAGTTTTAGCAGGAGTTACTGTTGCAGTTCTCCTTGGTTTGTGTCTTGGTAAAGTGTTGGGCATTTATCTTTTTTCCTGGATAGCGATTCGAATAAAACTCGCCAGCTTGTCTCCCGGTGTTAAATGGGGGCATATGTTAGGTGTTGCCATGTTGGGTGGAGTTGGGTTTACTGTAGCATTGTTTTTAGCAGGCCTTTCGTATCCAACGGGTAGCGATATGCTTAATCATGCCAAATTGGGTGTTGTTTTTGGGTCGTTTTTATCTGGAATTGTTGGTTTTGCTATACTGAAGTTGACCTTGAAAAAGTAGATACAGACTATGAGAAACGCATTTTTATACTAACTATCTGTATATTTATTGCTTCCCCTCCGTACTATTTCAAGTGTAACTTTAAAAAATGTATACTTACTGACTTTTTTGCATTGAATCGCATTGCTTAGCGGATTTTATGTGTAAATTTGCGACTGTTTTTTGAAAAACTGTAAGATATTAAATAAATTTCAAAACAATATATACTTATGTCAGAGTTAGTTGGACATATCTCACAGATCATTGGACCGGTAGTAGACGTGTACTTTGATTTGAAAGGGAGTGAAGATAAAAAGTTGCCTGCAATTCATGATGCATTGGTTGTCGATAGAGGAAATGGCAAACAGCTAATTGTTGAAATTCAACAACATATTGGTGAGAATACAGTGCGTACTGTAGCAATGGATACCACCGATGGTTTACGTCGCGGATTGAAAGCTGTAGCAACCGGTTCGCCTATCACCATGCCTATCGGCGATCAGGTAAAAGGTCGTTTGCTGAATGTAATTGGTGATTCGATCGACGGTATGAAAACCCTGGATAAAGCGGGTGCTTATCCAATTCACCGTGAAGCTCCAAAATTTGAGGATTTGTCAACAAAGACAGAAGTACTTTATACTGGTATCAAGGTAATTGACCTGATCGAACCTTATGCAAAAGGGGGTAAGATTGGTTTGTTTGGTGGTGCTGGTGTAGGTAAAACAGTAACTATCCAGGAGCTTATTAATAATATCGCTAAAGGTCACAACGGGTTTTCGGTGTTTGCCGGTGTTGGTGAACGTACCCGTGAAGGGAATGACCTTCTGCGCGAAATGATCGAATCGAACGTAATTCGTTATGGCGAAGAATTCAAAAAGAGCATGGAAGAAGGCGACTGGGACTTGTCTAAAGTGGACTACTCAGAAGTTGAAAAATCGCAGGCTACTTTGATTTTCGGACAGATGAATGAGCCTCCCGGAGCACGTTCTTCGGTGGCTTTGTCTGGGTTGACCATTGCTGAGTCATTCCGCGATGGCGACGGATCGGGTGCTGGTCGCGATATTCTTTTCTTTATCGATAATATTTTCCGTTTTACTCAGGCTGGGTCTGAGGTGTCGGCTCTTTTGGGTCGTATGCCTTCAGCTGTAGGTTATCAACCTACACTTGCTACCGAAATGGGTAAAATGCAGGAACGTATTACTTCTACCAAATACGGATCTATCACCTCGGTGCAGGCGGTATATGTACCTGCCGATGACTTGACCGACCCTGCTCCGGCAACTACTTTCTCGCACCTTGATGCAACTACTGTATTGAGTCGTAAAATTACCGAGTTGGGTATCTTCCCTGCGGTAGATCCACTGGAATCAACTTCCCGTATTCTTGATCCACTTGTCGTGGGTGAAGATCACTATAACACGGCTATGCGTGTAAAGCAAATTTTGCAACGCTTCAAAGAACTCCAGGATATTATTGCTATTCTGGGTATGGAAGAGCTTTCGGAAGACGACCGTCTGGTGGTGCAACGTGCCCGTAAGGTACAGCGTTTCCTTTCACAACCGATGTATATGGCGGCGCAGTTTACTGGTCTGCCGGGTGTGATGGTATCTATCGAAGAAACCATTCGTGGTTTCAAGATGATTTTGGACGGCGAAGTAGATTACCTACCGGAAATGGCGTTCCTCAACGTAGGTACCATTGACGATGCTATCGCAAAAGGTCAAAAACTGATGGATCAGGCTAAAAAATAATCAGTCAACATTCATGAAATTAGAAATAATAACCCCTGAGCAGATTTATTTTTCCGGTGATGTCAATTCAGTGACTTTGCCCGGAACAAATGGACTTTTTACTGTATGGGACAATCACGCACCTCTGATTTCATCGCTTGCAAAAGGTAAAATCAATTTTGTAGCTACCGAAACCAAGCAGGAAACCGAACTTACTGTCGATGGCGGTTTTGCTGAAATCAGCAATAATGTTGTGACAGTGTGTGTAGAGGCTGTATAAAAAGTTATGCAGAAATTATCAGGTCAATTGTTTAGTCTGGTGTTACTTATCGAGCTGGTGCTTGGTTGGGGCGGTTGGGCTGTTTTGAGGAAGATATTTCCTGATCAGATTTTTACCTGGTATCCATATATTCCATCTGTATTTTTGATTCTGGGCTGTGTTGTCACTTATGTCCTGACTAAAAATTATAAGCTGGAGGGGAAAAAGTTGGTGAATCTCTACATGATTTTGAAATTGATCAAGATGTTTGTAGTGATGATCTACGTGCTGGGATTTTATTTTATCGTAAAAAATGATTTGCGTGTTTTCGGATCTGTGTTTGCGGTATTTTATGCCGTTTATATCGGATTGGAGACTTACATTTTTTACTCCGTTGAAAAACAAATCAAAAAAGAAGCGTAATGAAGCGTTTGTATAAGATATTTCTTTTTGTTCTACTAGCTGCCGTATTGCCGCTTAATGCCGTGTGGGCAAATGAAGAAGGGCAAAAGAAAGAAGAGTCGAAAGAGCTTGATGTTCGTAGCTTTATTCTGGAGCACGTTTCTGACTCTTATGTTTGGCATGTTACAAAAGTAGGTGAAACCGAAATTTCGGTGCCACTTCCTGTAATAGTTTACAGTCAAACATCGGGATGGCATGTATTTCTGTCGTCGGTGTTTCATCACGAACCTGTGTATGAGGGCTTTTATATTGCTGAAGAAGGCAATTATAAGGGAAAGATTGTGGAGAAAAATGCTGCAGGTCAGGAAATTCGTCCGCTGGACCTTTCGATAACCAAAAATGCTTTTGCATTACTTTTTGGAAGCACATTGCTGATCATTATTATCATGTCAGTAGCTCGTTCTTACAAAAAAAATCCGTTGCAGTCTAAATCCGGTTTTGTAGGTTTTATGGAGCTTTTCATCATGAATATCAATGATGATGTAATCAAACCTTGTATCGGTAAAGATTATAAGAAATTTGCTCCCTATTTGCTTACCGTTTTCTTTTTTATTTTCTTCAACAACCTTTTGGGTATTGTACCCTTGTTTCCAGGAGGTGCCAACGTTACAGGCAATATCGCTGTTACTTTTGTTCTGGCCTTTTGTACCTTCTTGATTGTGAATATATTTGGAACAAAAGAATATTGGAGAGAAATCTTTTGGCCGGATGTACCAACCTGGTTGAAGGTGCCAGTGCCCCTGATGCCTGCTATTGAGTTGGTGGGAGTGTTCACCAAGCCATTTGCTTTGATGATTCGTCTTTTTGCAAACATTTTGGCGGGTCACTCAGTGGTATTGGGTCTTACCTGTTTGGTTTTCGTAACCGTAAAGCTGGGTCCGGCAATGAATGCAAGCATGACCGTGGTGTCGGTACTTTTTACCATTTTTATCGATTTGGTGGAAGTATTGGTAGCCTACATTCAGGCATATGTATTTGTGCTTTTGTCGGCCGTATTTATTGGTTTGGCTCGAGTAGAGCCACATCATAAACATTAGAATTTGAATCAATTAAAATTATAAGATAATAATAACCATAAAACAAAGAAGTTATGTTAATGTCAATTTTATTACAGGCTGCTGCTGGTGCAGGTTTAGCGAAATTAGGTGCAGGACTAGGTGCAGGACTAGCAGTTATTGGTGCAGGTCTTGGTATCGGCCGTATTGGTGGTTCTGCTATGGACGGTATCGCTCGTCAACCAGAAGCTGGTGGTGACATCCGTTTGTCGATGATTATTGCTGCTGCTCTTGTAGAAGGTGCTGCGCTTTTTGCTATCGTAGTTTGCGGATTTATCCTTTAAAAACAGCCTGAAAGGTCGGCCAAAGCTGGCTTTTCGCAACCAAAATACAATTTAGCCGGATTGAAACTTCTTTGAGTTGTTTCAATCCGGAATAAATCGTAAATTGAAAAATTGTAAATAAAAAATTATGGCTCTATTATTGCCCGAATCCGGATTACTTTTCTGGATGCTTTTATCGTTTGGAGTGGTTGTATTCGTACTTGTAAAGTTTGGATTCCCCGTTATTTTAAAAATGGTGGACGAACGTAAAACTTACATTGACGAATCGCTTTTGGTTGCCAAACAAACTTACGAGCAAATGGCTGCAGTGAAGGCACAGGGAGAAGCAATTGTGGACGAAGCTCGTCGTGAGCAGGCTAAAATCCTGAAAGATGCAACTCAAACGCGCGATCAGATCGTAAACGAAGCGAAAGAAAAAGCACTTATCGAAGCTTCGAAGATTATCGAAGAAGCCCGCAAGCAAATCACTGCTGAAAAAGAAGATGCCATTCGCGATATTCGTCGTCAGGTGGCAGCGCTTTCTGTGGACATAGCAGAGAAAGTACTCCGTGGCCAGTTGGATAAAAAGGACGAACAAATGGTGATGATCGATCGCTTGCTCGACGAAGTAAACGTGTCTAAATCGTAATAAGTATAGAAGATTGATTTTGCTCTTGGGCAGATGAATCAGAAATCATAAATGAAGAATTGTAAATGAATACAGGACTTATACCGGTTAGATACGCTACTGCATTACTCGATTTTGCAGGAGTTGGAAACCAGCAGGAAAATGTATATCAGGAAGCAAAATTGCTGACAAAACATTTTTCGCAGTTCGGTCAACTTCGGGCTGCTATGGATAATCCCGTACTGACGTTGACTGATAAGCGGAAGCTGATAGTAACTGCTGCTGGTGCAAAAGTGAGCAGTTCGTTCGATCGTTTCCTGGATTTAGTGTTGCAAAACAACCGTGAAAATCATCTGCAGGAAATTGCATTGAAATATATCGACCTGTATCGCCGTAAAAACAACATCTATTACGGCAAACTTACTACAGCTACAGTTGTAAATGCTGCTACCGAAGCAAAATTGATGAAAATGATAGAATCAACAACCGGGGGGACTATTGAGATGGAGAAAGTAATTGATCCGGAAATTATCGGTGGCTTTCAGTTCGAAGTAGATTTTGTGCGTTGGGATGCCAGTGTGTCTGGTCAATTGCGCAAAATTCGTAACGAATATATCGAGAAAAATAAAAAAACAGTCTAATAAATTCATAATGCATAATCTTTAATTGCCTTTTGTCAGTCAATTATGAATTATGAATTATTAATTATCAATTAAATAAGATGTCTGATAATATTAAGGTGAGCGAAGTATCCGAAATTCTTCGGATGCAACTCGAAGGAATTGATACCGGAGTTCAGTTTGACGAAGTAGGTACCGTACTACAGGTAGGCGACGGTGTGGTTCGTATATACGGGCTTCGTAATGCTGAAGCAAACGAATTGCTGGAGTTCGAAAGCGGTATTAAAGCTATCGTGATGAACCTGGAAGAAGATAATGTCGGAGCCGTATTGCTTGGCCCTTCCAGCATGGTGAAGGAAGGTTACACTGTTAAACGTACTCGTCGTGTAGCTTCCATCAATGTAGGTGAAGGTATGCTTGGGCGTGTTATCAATCCATTGGGCGAAGCCATTGATGGAAAAGGTAAAATTGGCGGCGAACTTTTGGAGCTTCCTTTGGAACGTAAAGCTCCCGGTGTTATTTACAGACAGCCTGTAAATCAGCCACTTCAAACTGGATTGAAAGCAGTGGATGCGATGATTCCAATCGGGCGTGGACAGCGTGAATTAATTATTGGCGACCGCCAGACAGGTAAAACCAGTGTGGCCATTGATACTATTTTGAACCAACGTGGTAGCTACGAAGCTGGAGAACCTGTATATTGTATCTACGTGGCAGTAGGTCAAAAAGGATCAACAGTAGCAAATATATATAATACGCTTCTTGAGCACGGAGCAATGGATTACACCACTATTGTGGCTGCCAATGCATCTGATCCTGCTGCACTTCAATATTTTGCACCATTCGCAGGTGCTACCATTGGAGAGTTTTTCCGTGATACCGGTCGTCATGCACTGGTAGTTTATGATGATTTGTCGAAACAGGCGGTGGCTTATCGTGAGGTGTCTTTGATTCTTCGTCGTCCTTCCGGACGTGAAGCTTATCCGGGAGATGTATTTTACCTTCACTCACGTTTATTGGAGCGTGCAGCTAAGATCATCAACCGTCAGGAAGTAGCTGAGCAAATGAATGACCTTCCTGAATCGCTGAAAGGACGGGTAAAAGGTGGAGGTTCGCTTACGGCTTTGCCAATTATCGAAACTCAGGCTGGCGACGTTTCAGCTTATATCCCAACCAACGTGATTTCTATCACCGACGGTCAGATATTCCTTGAAACCGACTTGTTCAACCAGGGGATTCGTCCGGCTATCAACGTAGGTATATCTGTATCTCGCGTAGGTGGTAACGCTCAAACCAAGGCGATGAAGAAAGTGGCTGGTACTTTGAAAATTGACCAGGCACAGTTCCGCGAGTTGGAAGCGTTTACCAAGTTTGGTGGTGATATGGACCCTGTAACGGCGATGACTATCGATAAAGGTCAGAAAAATACACGCTTGCTGGTGCAGGCATTACACGATCCAATGTCGGTCGACAAACAGGTTGCCATTCTTTATTGTGGTACTCACGGTTTATTATCGTCAGTGCCATTGGATAAAGTGCAAGAATTCCAGAAAGAATTTTTGATGGTTCTTGAATTGTCGCACAAAGCGGATGTGTTGGATGCTATCAAAGCCGGCAATATTGGCTCTGATGTGACAGCCATCATTGAGAAAGTGGCTGCTGAGGTAGCAAAGAGGGTAAATGCCTAATTATAAATGATATTCTGATGGATTTTATCCGTCAGAATATTAAAACAATATATTATAAGTAGATTTATGGCTACTTTAAAAGAAATTAAATCGCGTATACAGTCTGTTAAGTCGACTCAGAAGATTACTTCGGCCATGAAAATGGTATCGTCGGCAAAACTGCGTAAAGCGCAACGGACAATTGAGAACTTCTATCCTTACGAGCAAAAGCTTACCGGACTGCTGAATAATTTTCTAAGTGCGGAGGACAATGCAACTTCTGTTTTCGCAGAGGTACGTGAGATAAAAAGGGTGGCAATTGTGGTTTATTCTTCCAATTCAAGTCTTTGTGGTGCTTTCAACTCAAATGTTGCAAAGCAATTTACACAAGTACTCGAAAAATATGAAGGATTGGGTCGCGAGCACATCCTTGTGTATCCTGTTGGGAAAAAAATTGCTAAGATATGTAAGAAAATGGGGTTTGCTGTAGAGAAAAACTTTGAGGCTATGGCGGACAAACCCAGCTATAATGGCACCCTGGAACTTAGCGACGAGCTTTTGCAATTGTTCAGAGATAAAAATGTGGATAAAGTAGAAATGATCTATCATCATTTTGTGAGCAAGAGCACCCAAAGATTGACTACTGATACTTTTTTGCCAATACAGCTTGCTAAAGCAGCTAAAGGGACCAAAAATCTGGATTATATTGTTGAACCCAATAGACAGACATTGATAGAAGAATTAGTGCCCAAAGTGCTAAAGCTAAAAGTATATACAGCATTACTTGATTCTAATGCTTCGGAACATGCAGCACGAACTGTTGCGATGCAAACAGCAACAGATAATGCAAGTGATTTGCTTCAGGATTTATCGTTACAATACAATAAATCGCGTCAGCAGGCTATCACATCCGAATTATTGGATATTATTGGAGGATCATTTGGTCGTAATTAATATTACAATCCATAGTAATAAATTACAATAAAGGCTGCCTTAAAGGCAGCCTTTATTGTTTGAAGAAATATCTGAATTTCTATACGTGTTAAATGTTTTATTTTCTGGAATTGTTTTAAATTTATATGTATATGAAATTTGTTTGCATAACTGCTTGAGATTTAATCCTATACTAAATAATGCGATCTGAGGCTTCGGGCGTACATTTATGTTCGAAAAAAAAAAGTGCATTTTATCAATAAATATGATATTGTACATAAGATAAATATTATTACTTTCGTATAACAGTAATTTATAAAGTAGTAAAAAATACTACGACAAATTGCATTGAATTGCAGTCATGGCAAAGCACCTACCTTTTGTTTATTTAGCAGACTATCTCCGAAATTTTTATTTGTTGAGAATAAACCTATTTTTTCGACTATTGAAAAACTGATTTTTAAGAGAGACCGAGAATTATTACAATAGCATAAATTGACTAGTAATCAGTTTTTATTTTATTATTTTTATTATCAACAATTAAAATTTTTATTTATGAGAAAACTTAGTTTCTTAGCACTTGCCTTGTTTGGCGGTATGACAGTGTTTGGACAAGCTGTAAAAGACAGAAATGTCATTCCAGTTGCAGTGAATCTTAACCAGGTATTGCGTATGACTGTAACTAACGGTGGTAACATCGAGTTCGTATTCAACACAATCAATGATTACAAAAACGGTTTGTCAGCTGCTTCAGTAGGTACTGGTGCATTGTACGAAACAGATTTTACAGTTTCTTCGTCAACTCGTTGGAAACTTACTTACGGTTCTGAAACAGCTACTTTCCAGGGAACAGATGATCCTACTCATTCATTGGCATTGAACAATGTTGGTTTTAAATTGACTGAAACAGGTGTTCATAAATTCGAACCAGGAACTAAAGGTGCAACAAACGCTGAACTTTACAGCCACCCTACAAAAGGTGGAGCTGAAACTGCTGCTCTTCAGGCATATCCGGTTGTGTTGATCGAAGATAACGATCAGGTAGGTGCTGCTGCTGCTTCTAATGCGGGTGACGCAAGCGACAATACTTTCAAAATGAGCTGGCGTTGTGGTACTAAAGAAAGCCAGGGTTTGACAACTCCAATGAATCCGGTTGCAATCATCGATCAACAACCAAGTCCTTCTCCAGATCGCTATGTAGCTAACGTATTGTTCGATCTTGAAATTGATAATTAATCGATAAATTTATAACTGACGAAAGATTGGTCAACTGCAAAAGTTGATCAATCTTTTTGTTGATTTAATACACAGACCAAGTGATCCGTCTATTTTGCAAACATACAATTGTTTCGGTACTAATTTTAATTAGTTCAGTCTCTGTGTTTGCACAAGAATGGAATTCTGCACGTCTTACTATGTTATATGGTAGCTCAATTCCCTTTAATTTTAATTCGATCAGCAAGATTAAAAATGGAATAACTATCACTCCTGGAACACGTTTGGGTATATCCATGGCTGATTCGGCGAAGGTAGGTCATATTTTGCAGGGTTTTGTGTTGTATTCCAGGGCCTTCAATAGCCAAACGAACCTGCAAGGTGAGGCCGCTAATACTCTTCCGCTCAGTAAAATTCGCATAAAAGCCGAAAATTATCTTGGTTTGGGTGATGGTATCACTTACGGATTTAAGGATCTAACTTCCGATTGGGTTCCCTTGTTTACTTATACTAAGTCTCCTTGGGTCAATTTATCCTGGAATACTCATCAGCTAACGATAACCTACGACTGTGGTATCCCGACCGAAAGTGGTGGAAATGGCAGTTTGATCGGAGAAACGCCTGATTACTACAATGTTGAAATTGAATTCGAACTGGTGCCTACTGGTCCGGGCTTCTAACTTTTTTATTTATTGTGATAGCTAAAGTGACTGAACAACATACCAAATTCAACAGGAGTTTAATTGGCTTTCTGTTGATTTTTCATTTTATGCTATCGACCGGATTACAGTCTGCGTATGCACAAACTGCATCAGCGGATGTGTCCATTAGCTTCTTGAAAGCTACTGATAGTATTAAACCGAATGATATGTATTTCAATATCCTGAGAATTCGGAACAATACATCAAAAAAGATAACAGGCTCTTTAGCTTTTAACGGGCCTGAAAACTGGAGAATTATCTCGTTCTCTGATGAAAAACTAGTGCTACAACCAGGCGATAGTATGTCTGTGCCGGTTCGTGTGTCGCCCGGTTCGGGTTCTATTGGAGGTATTTCCTACCTGCTTAGTGCATCATATCGTGCCAATCAAACCCTATTTTCCGCTAGTACCTATATCATTTTACCTTCAATAGTTAGTTGGGATTTTAAGGTCAATCAAAGTCTTGTTTATATTACAGAAAATAATATGCAAGCTGCCCTTAATATACATTTATACAATAGAGGTAATACTAATGAAGTGGTGAAACTCAAGATGGATGTTGGTAAACTGCTATCGATCCCTGCCACAAATCTTAATACGCTTACTGATTATATTACCCTGAGGGCTTATTCCGATACAGTGCTGACCAGAAATGTGTTGTATCAGACTAATTTAGGCTTTGCTGACCGACTTCGGTTTGAAAACAACTGGAAGGAATCGTCTGTTAAGGTATCAGCATCAGCCGAGAATAAAGATCAGTCGGCAGTGGTGCAGATTCAGAAATTGAGCAATGTGTATGTTAATCAGCGTGCTCAGACGATGTCCCCACTCAATGTCGACTATCAGATATATAACCTAATGTCAAATCAGCCAATCAGGCAGAATGCAAGACTGTTTGGTAGTGTGTTGTTGCCAAAAAATCGTGAGATTCAATATATCGTTGGTGCACAGAATGTAAGCTTGAATTCAGATGATGTAAACAGTGATTTTGATTATATTCGCCAGTTAATTTATAGTGTTGATTATACTGATAATCATAATACTATACATGTGGGCTATAACGTTAATGGAGGAACTTTACATTCGGTAAATGGTCGAGGAGTTTCGGGAATGTATCGCATGAATGTGCGCAATGCCTTTTCATACGCTGTAACGCAAAATCCTTATTCAAATTTAGTAGGAGAGATGGTGGGATACCGAACTTCACTGAAGAATTTGTCGCTCTCAACAGAATTGGTACACGAAAATACTCCTGATGGGGCTTATCAGGCAACTTCTGCTTTGGCTGGTGTTGGATTTAATCTCTTCAGACATCATAGCTTCACGCTTCAGTTGCTTGGCTCAAAATCCGATTATGCTAAAACAGTACCCAGAGATACCAGTGTATACGGAATGAGCTATCGTGTGGATTATGGTATTTTGTATGATAGATTTAATTTGCGATTCAGTACTGTTAGTTCTATGTACAATAAAATCCTGAATTCAGGCATTGAACAATCCTATTTGGATGGTAAATATACGTTGTCGAACAGGTGGACTCTCAATTTGTATGGACTGCACATGAAATATGCGCTCACCAGATTTCCGTACAATTTTTCCAATCCTGTGAATTTTAATGCAAATGACAATCTTCGGTTATCATCTTCGTTTACTTCGGGGAATGTCACTTATCAACTTGGCCCCAATTATACCGGGTCGACTCGTCAGTTTTATAATTCAACGACAGGGTATACATCTCAATATAATGTATATCAGCCAGGTGTGTGGGCCGCTGTGACTGTGAAAGTTGGTGCTTATCGCTCAGTGACACCCAATTTAACGATTAGTAATATGCGCTTCTATTACAAGTCAGGTGATCCTTCTATTGGTAATTATTCGTTTGATAAAAATATCTATTATTCTGCTGGCTTGAATTATTTCGATAACGTGTGGCGGATGAATATGTATTACACCAGTGGTTCTTCAACAGATTTGTACCGAAGTGTACTTGTTGACTCTAAACCAACCGTCACACGCAGTTTGCAATTAAGACCTTCGTATGAGAATTATTTCTTCAACAGGAAGGTGAAGTTTAGTGCGTACGTGAATTATGCCTTCTACATGCCATCTCAGCGTGAGAATGTTTCGTACAATGTTCGCTATGATCAGTATTTTAAATACGGTTGGAATATGTCGGTGAG
>JBJOOU010000202.1:0-11815 GCA_046051105.1 Bacteroidota bacterium | reverse complement strand
ATGTAATAGGATTGGGTTATTTATTAAAGGATTTTGATGTGATATTAAAACTGAAATCCGATCAGCAACAAAAGATTAAAAATGACCTGAAACTGAGTGCTGATCTGTCGCTGAAAGACGTCAAGTCCTTGTTGCGCAAAGTGGAAGAGAACATCACTCAGGCGTCGAGTGGTAGCAAGGTGCTTTCGTTTAAATTTATGGCCGACTATGTGTTTAGCTCAAAACTGAATATCCAGTTGTTCTACGACCGTCAGTCGAGTACGCCTTTGATTTCTTCGTCTTATCCGGTTTCTTCGTCCAACTTTGGCGTGAGTTTCAAGTTTATGCTGACCCGATAGAGGCAAGCTGTCAGACGATAATCAGTAAAACTGACATAATTGCACCCGGTCTCTGCCAAAAAGGGAGACCGGGTGTTTTGGCAATATAATTGTCAGTTGGAGTATGACTTTTTTCAATTATATACCCCATCCGGCTACAAGGTTGGGGCTTTCAATACCTCGCAAAGATGATATGGTTTATTCCTGTTGGATAAATTTGAATTATCTTTGCGGCTATTTGTGTAGAAAAGAGTGGAGTTGGAACATAAAAGCATAAAGAAATTAGTATACAAATCATGAAAAAGGAAAACGAAGAAATAACTGAAGTAAACGAAACTCAGGAAACAGTTGAAACACCACAGGCCGAAGCTCCGGAAATCACCGAAGAGCAAGCTGCCGATCAGATTGCTGATGAAATGGATCAAATCAAGCAACAGTTGTCGGATATGAACGATAAAAACCTGCGTCTGATGGCTGAGTTTGATAATTTCCGTAAACGTACCGCTAAAGAACGTTTGGAACTGATAAAAACTGCCGGCGAACGGGTTCTGGTTGATTTGCTTCCATTGGTTGACGATTTCGAACGTGCACAAAAAGCCATGGAAACATCCGAGGATGTAAATGCTGTGAAGGAAGGGGTAGAGTTGATTTATAACAAATTTATCAGCTTCCTGATTCAAAACGGGGTAAAAGCCATTCCAACTGAGAATGTAGCTTTTGATACAGAATACCATGAAGCTATCACTACTTTCCCGGCACCATCAGAAGAGTTGAAAGGCAAGATTATCGACTGTGTTTCGAAAGGATATACCATGAATGAGAAAGTAATTCGCTTCTCGAAAGTAGTAGTAGGAGAGTAAATCATAGAAGAATACAGATACTATACTGTTGAAAAAAAAGAAGAGTGATTATGATAATATGAATAGGATAGAGGTAGTCAGCGAGAATATTCTCTGATTTTTCCGGTCAAAAACACTATCGTATAAACTTACTATCATATCCATTTATCATCACCAAAAATTATTTGTTATGTCAACAAAAAGAGATTATTACGAAATATTGGGTGTCTCCAAATCAGCTTCAGCTGATGAGATTAAAAAAGCCTACCGCAAAAAGGCCATCCAATACCACCCAGATAAAAACCCGGGCGACAAAGAGGCCGAAGAGATGTTTAAAGAGGCTGCTGAAGCTTACGAGGTGTTGAGCGACGATCAGAAACGTCAACGTTATGATCAGTTCGGCCATGCCGGAATGGGCAATAATGGCGGCTTTGGTGGCGGTAGCATGAACATGGACGACATCTTCTCGCACTTTGGCGATATCTTCGGAGGCCATTTCGGAGGGTTTGGTGGCTTTGGTGGTGGAGGCGGTCGCAGCAGCGGTTCCAGAGTGCGTCGCGGTTCCGATTTGCGCGTAAAAGTAAAGCTGAACCTACAGGAAATTGCTACTGGCGTAGAAAAGAAAATCAAAGTAAAGAAACAAGTGTCCTGTCAGCACTGTAATGGCGCTGGAGGTTCCAATGCCACTACTTGTACCACCTGCAACGGTCAGGGCCGTGTGATGACTGTGCAACAGACCATTCTGGGACGTATGCAAACGGCTACCGACTGTCCGACCTGTGGTGGCGATGGCAAAGTGGTAAAGGATAAATGTTCGCATTGTAATGGCGAAGGTGTCGTTCGCGAGGATGAAGTGATTACCATCAACATCCCGGCGGGCGTAATGGAAGGCATGCAGCTCTCTGTTAGCGGAAAAGGGAACGCGGCCCGTCGTGGTGGTGTAAACGGCGACTTGCTGGTACTGGTGGAAGAAGAGGAGCATCCGGAACTGATCCGCGACGAAAATGACCTGATCTATAATTTGCTGCTGACAGTACCTATGGCTACTTTAGGAGGTTCTGTAGAAGTTCCTACTGTAGATGGCAAAGTAAAAGTAACTATCGCTCCGGGTACTCAGCCAGGTAAAGTGCTTCGTCTGCGTGGTAAAGGTTTGCCAAGTGTCAACCGTTACGGAACCGGCGATTTATTGGTGAATATCGGTGTGTATATTCCCGAAAATCTGAACAAAGAAGAAAAAGCAATGATAGAAAAACTGGCCACATCCGAAAATGTGAGTCCTAACTCATCCGCTAAGAAAAGCTTCTTTTCGCAGTTCCGAAAAATCTTTGATTAATCAATAACTCGACTTATACTGAAATCCTCAACCTGTACAAGGCTGGGGATTTTTTTTTGATTAATGACTCACATATACCATATTCCCGTATCAGAAAATACTATCAGGTATAAAAAAAGCGAACCCATTTGACTGAGTTCGCTTTTGTATTTTATAGGACGCTGATTACTTCTCGTCGTCGTAGCTTTGTTCGTGAACGCCAGCCACTGCACGACCTGAAGGGTCAATCATATTCTTGAATGCTTCATCCCACTCCAATGCAATAGGAGTAGAGCAAGCTACTGATGGTACCGAAGGTACACATTGTGCAGCGGAATCTGATGGGAACAATTCAGAATAGATGGTGCGGTAGAAGTATTCTTCTTTGGTCATCGGCGGGTTGATAGGGAATGTTTCGTTTACATTCGCCATTTGTTCGTCGCTTACCATTTCGGTGGTCATCGCACGCAAAGAGTCAATCCAGTTGTAACCTACACCGTCAGAGAATTGCTCTTTCTGACGCCATGCCACGCTTTCTGGTAAATAATCTTCAAATGCTTTGCGAAGAATCCATTTTTCCATTTTACCTTTGCCTGCCATCTTATCTTTTGGATTCATGCGCATAGCTATATCGATAAACTCTTTGTCGAGGAATGGAACGCGTCCCTCAACACCCCATGCAGCCAATGATTTGTTGGCACGCAAGCAGTCGTATTGGTGCAGTTTACTGATTTTGCGAACGGTTTCTTTGTGGAATTCTTCAGCATTTGGTGCTTTGTGGAAATAAAGGTAACCTCCGAAGATTTCGTCAGCGCCTTCGCCCGAAAGTACCATTTTTACGCCCATTGATTTGATAACGCGAGCCAGCAGATACATAGGAGTACTTGCACGGATGGTAGTTACATCATAAGTTTCGATATGGTAAATCACATCACGGATGGCATCCAAACCTTCTTGTACTGTGAAGTGAATTTCGTGGTGGATAGTGCCAATATAGTCAGCTACTTTGCGGGCAGCAGCTAAGTCGGGAGATCCGATCAGACCTACAGCAAAAGAGTGCAGACGGCTTCCCCAGTTGTCATCTTTGATGGATGCATATTTCTTCGCAACAGCCGAGATGATAGATGAGTCAAGGCCACCTGAAAGAAGTACACCGTAAGGTACATCTGCCATCAACTGACGTTCTACAGCTTCTTCCAAAGCCTTGCGTAATATATTTACACTTGATTCAGCTTCTTTTACGGCATCAAAATCCATCCAGTCGCGAACATACCATTTGGTCGGTTGTCCGTCAGGACTGTAGTAATATTGTCCGGGAAGGAATTCTTCAATTTTATCGCAATAACCTTCCAACGATTTCAATTCTGAAGCTACATAGTAAGTTCCTTCAGCATCCCAACCCTGATACAATGGAATAATACCAATATGGTCACGACCTACAATAAAGATATCTTTTTCGATATCATACAATGCAAAAGCAAAGATACCATTCAGGTCTTCCAGAAAGTTTGGACCTTTTTCGCGGTAAAGAGCAAGGATAACTTCGCAGTCAGATTTGGTAAGGAATTCATATTTTCCTTCAAACTGTTTGCGAATTTCCATGTGGTTATATATCTCACCATTTACAGCCAATACAAGTTTACCGTCTTTGCTGTAAAGGGGTTGTTTCCCTGATTCAGGGTCTACAATCGACAATCGTTCGTGTGCTAAGATAGCTTTATCATCGGAATAGACTCCCGACCAGTCCGGCCCACGATGCCGTATACGTTTTGACATTTTCAAAACCTGCGGTCTGAGAGCCAGCGCCTGCTGTTTGATATCAAATGCACATACAATTCCACACATATTTATTTCTTAATTATACGAGTTACAAGTTATGCACAAAGATACGGAATAAACCGCCTTTGCACATAACTTGTCTCCAGTTTTGTTATATTTTTTAGTTTTTTTCGTCTGAAATATTACTTAAGAGCCAGGTTGATATCCTCAGCAGCTTTACGACCTGAAGCAATAGCACGAACGACAAGACTGGCGCCCATTGCTGCATCACCCGCAGCAAATACTTTGGCTACTGAACTTTGGTTAGCTTTGTCTACGGCAACGTTTCCGCGTCCATCGTAGTTAACTCCAAGTTCTTCCAGAAGGCCTTCGTGTACAGGATGTACGAAACCAAGAGCCAGGAATACCAAATCAGCTTTGATAATCTCTTTGTTGCCAGTTGGTTTCATGTTCCAGCGACCTGCTTCGTCTTTTGTCCACTCTACTTCTTCTACTTCTACTTCAGTCAGTTGTCCGTTAGCACCAATGAATTTAGTAGTATTCAGGCTCCATTTACGGATACAACCTTCCTGGTGTGAGCTGGAAGTTTTCAGGATATTAGGATAGTTTGGCCATGGAGTATCCGGATTTTTACCTACCGGTGGTTGAGGTAAGATTTCAATCTGAGTTACTTTTACGGCACCCTGACGAACAGAAGTTCCCACACAGTCGGAACCAGTGTCACCACCACCAATTACCAGTACATGTTTGTCTTTAGCATTGATGATAGTTTCAGGAGCAACAGTTTCGCCCATGATTAGTTGGTTTTGTTGGCTAAGGAATTCCATAGCAAAATGGATACCTTTCAACTCACGACCTTCAGGAGTGATATTACGTGGATGACCTGCACCAATTGCCAGCAATACTGCATCATAGTTAGCCATGATATCTTTACCGGCGATATCTTTACCAACTTCAGTGTTAGGACGGAATTCGATGCCTTCTTCCAAAAGTTGGTTCAGACGACGGTCGATTACGTTTTTATTCAATTTGAAGTTAGGAATACCATAACGCATCAATCCACCCAGGGTGTTGTCTTTTTCGAAGATGGTTACCGTGTGGCCTTTGCGATTCAATTGCTGAGCAGCAGCCAGTCCGGCAGGACCTGATCCAATTACAGCCACTTTTTTACCGGTACGGGTTTTAGGCGGTAATGGTTTGATCATTCCTTCGTTCCAACCGATTTCAGTTACAGAGGCTTCGTTTTCACGAATAGTAACTGGTGATTCATGAAGTGCCAATACACATGCTTTTTCGCATGGAGCAGGGCAAATACGACCTGTAAAATCAGGGAAGTTGTTGGTTTCGTGAAGGTTGTTGATACCTTCTTTCCATCTTCCTTTGTATATATAGTCTTGCCATTCAGGCATTTTGTTGCCTAGTGGGCAACCCCAGTGGCAAAATGGAATACCACAATCCATACAGCGTGATGCCTGAAGTTTACGGTCTTCCTGGTTAAGTGTTTGTTCGACTTCCCCAAAGTCGTAGATTCGCTCATTCACAGGACGATATCCTGCTTCTTTGCGGGGTATATTCATAAATGCTTTAGGATTTCCCATATTATTTGGTGATTCCGCCCTTCGCTGAAGAGCGAAAAGACGGGATGCTTTGTTTTAATTGTTATTAATTTTATTGTATCGAATTCTGTTGATGTATAAATAGATCAACAGGCATGATTAATAGTCACGTTCAACCTGAGCAATTTTCTTGTTGATAGCTTCCATTTTTTCTTCCTGCAATACTTTTTTGTATTCGATAGGAACGATTTTCTTGAATTTATCAACATAGCTATTCCAGTTGTCCAAAATTTCTTTTGCACGTGAGCTATTCGTATACTTATAGTGATTTTCAATTAAAGCACGTACTTCTTTGCTGTCCATGCTGTCTTCGATCAATGTCAGTTCCACCATGTCCATATTACAATAGAAATCGAAATCACCTTGTTCGTCCAATACATAAGCCACACCACCACTCATACCGGCAGCGAAGTTACGACCAACTTTACCCAGTACAACAGTACGTCCACCAGTCATGTACTCACAGCAGTGGTCACCGGCTCCTTCAACAACCGCAGTTGCTCCTGAGTTACGAACGCAAAAACGTTCACCTACCACACCGTTTACATACAATTCTCCGGAAGTTGCTCCGTAAAGAATAGTGTTACCAGCGATGATGTTTTCTTCAGGTTTAAATGTGCTTTCAACCGTAGCTTTGATTACGATTTTACCACCTGAAAGACCTTTACCTACGTAGTCATTGGCTTCACCTACCAGTTCGAAGTACATACCTTTGCTCAGGAATGCCCCGAAACTTTGACCTGCAGATCCGTTGAAGTATGCTTTGATAGTATCTACCGGCAGACCTGTTTGTCCGTAGCGTTTTGCAATTTCACCCGAAAGCATTGCACCTACGGTACGGTCGGTGTTTTTGATTTTTGAGTTGATCTGAATTGGCATGCAAAGATCCAGAGCAGGCAGTGATTTTCTGATCAATTCCTGATCCAATACAGCTTCCAGTTTGTGATCCTGACCTTTGATGTTGCGGATGGCGTTTTTGTTATTAGAAGGGTAGAACATGATTTTCTTCAAGTCTACTTTACCTACTTTAGCAGGGCCTTCCAATTCTTTACGTACCAATAGGTCGGCGCGTCCAACGATTTCGTCGATGCTACGGAAGCCCATTTCAGCCAGGTGTTCACGAACATCCTGAGCCAGGAAGCGGAAGAAGTTCACCAGGTATTCGTGTTTACCTGTAAATTTCTGACGCAATTGTTCGTCCTGAGTAGCTACCCCTACCGGGCAGGTATTCAGGTGACATTTACGCATCATAACGCAACCAAGGATAAGAAGAGCGCTGGTAGCAAAACCATATTCTTCAGCTCCCATCAGGGTGGCGATGATAATATCACGACCTGTTTTCAACTGACCATCTGATTGAAGACGAATTTGTCCACGAAGGTTGTTCAAAACAAGAGTTTGTTGTGTTTCTGCCAAACCAATTTCCAAAGGAAGACCAGCGTGTTTGATAGAGCTGGAAGGGCTGGCACCAGTACCACCTTCAGCACCACTGATAAGGATAAGGTCTGCTTTCGCTTTTGCCACACCGGCAGCAATTGTACCTACACCTGATTCAGAAACCAGTTTCACACTGATGATAGCTGTTGGGTTGATATTTTTCAAATCGTAGATCAGCTGAGCAAGGTCTTCGATAGAATAAATATCGTGGTGTGGAGGAGGAGAAATCAACGAAATGCCCGGAATAGAGTGACGGGTTTTAGCGATGATTTTATCAACCTTGTGTCCCGGTAACTGTCCACCTTCACCCGGTTTTGCTCCCTGAGCAATTTTAATCTGAATTTCGTCAGCGTTGATCAGGTATTCGGCAGTTACACCAAAACGACCGGAAGCCACCTGTTTGATAGCACTACGAGTGCTCAAGCCGTCTTCGCGTTTTTTGTAACGTTCAGGATCTTCACCACCTTCACCGGTGTTCGAGCGTCCACCCAGAATATTCATGGCGATAGCCATTGCTTCGTGAGCTTCGCGGCTGATAGAACCATAAGACATCGCTCCTGTACAGAAACGTTTAGTGATGCTTTCAACAGATTCAACTTCATCAATGCTGATAGGAGTTGATTTCTTGAAATCCATCAGGTCGCGAATAAAGATAGGCGCTGCTTTGCCATCTACCGCCTGAACATATTCTTTGTATTTGTTATAGTCATTTGTGCGGGTTGCAATTTGCAAGCGTGCTATGGTTTCAGGGTTCCATGCATGTTGTTCACCTTCGCGGCGATATGCGTAATGACCCAGGTTTTTCAAATGACCATCTTCTCCTTCAGCAGGGAAGAATGCATTCTGATGAGGAGCAATTACTTCATTTGCAATGTCTTCGATGTCGATACCACCAATGGCTGAAGAAATCCCTTTGAAGTATTTTTCCAAAAGTTGAGATGAAATACCGATTGCTTCGAAGATGTGTGCTCCACGATAGCTACGCAGTGTAGAGTTACCCATTTTCGAAAGAACTTTCAACAGACCTTTGTTTACGGCTTTGATGTAATGTTTTACGGCTGTTTCAATGTCCATTTGAAGCTCACCAGCTTTGATACGATCGTTCAGGATAGCAAATACCATATATGGATTTACTGCATTAGCACCAAAACCGAACAATAATGCAAAGTGCATCAGTTCGCGAGGTTCAGCCGATTCAACCACGATGTCGATTTGCATACGTTTGCGTTTCTGAACCAGGTACAGGTGTACTGCAGAAACAGCTAATAACGATGGTATCGGAGCATGGTTAGCATCCACGCCACGGTCGCTCAGTACGATGTAATTTTTACCATCGTCCACTGCTTTTTCCACTGATAAGCAAAGTTCCTGAATGGCTTTTTCAAGGCCAGCAGCCCCTGCTTTAGGGTCAAACAACATAGGCAATGATATGGTGTAGAACCCTTTGTAGTTCAGGTTCATCAAAATGTCGAATTGTGTATTGGTGATTACCGGACTTTTCAGTTTCACCATTTTACAAATTTCGTGGGCTGGTTCCAATAGGTTTTGGTTTACAGAACCAATGTAACCGGTCAATGACATTACCAACTCTTCGCGGATAGGGTCAATCGGAGGGTTGGTTACCTGCGCAAATTGCTGACGGAAGTAGTTGAATAAACGTTGTGGTTTGTCAGAGAACACAGCCAGAGCTGCATCGTTACCCATTGATGATGTTGGTTCGTAAGCTTCGTTAGCCATAGGCATAATTAAGCGCTCCAAATCCTCTTTTGAGTATCCGAATGCATTCAGAAGTGTATTGTAGTTAGGAACATCGGTTTTTACTGATCTTCCTGACTTAATATCGTCGATGTCGATACAGTTTTGGTTCAACCATTCGCGATAAGGGAATGCTTTTGCCAGTCCTTCTTTCAGTTCTGTATCGTAATAAATTTGTCCAAGTTCGGTGTCAACCATCAGCATTTTACCTGGTTGAAGACGACCTTTGGCTTTGATGTTAGCAGGTTCGAATTCTACTGTTCCTGTTTCAGAAGCAATTACCATGATATCATCATGTGTTACCGAGAAACGAGCAGGACGAAGACCATTGCGGTCGAGCATACCACCTGCATAACGTCCATCGCTGAACAACAAACAAGCAGGGCCGTCCCATGGCTCCATGAAGGTACCATGATACTCGTAGAAAGCACGGAGGCTGTCTGATATTGGATTTTTCTTGTTCAAGCTTTCAGGAACAAGCATGGCCATAGCATGTGGAAGGCTTTTGCCTGACATTACAAGGAATTCCAAAGTATTGTCCAACGAAGCACTATCGCTCATATTTGGTTGGCAGATTGGATACAAATCGTTCAGGTTACCCAATTGTTCTGATTTAAGAACGCTTTCGCGTGATTCCATCCACTGACGGTTACCACGGATGGTGTTGATTTCACCATTGTGACCGAGCATACGGAAAGGCTGTGCCAAATCCCAGGTTGGGAAAGTGTTGGTACTAAAACGAGAGTGAACCAACGCAATGGCAGAGGTGAAGTTTTTATCAGATAAATCAGGGTAGTATTCGCGCAATTGCTCCGAAGTTAACATCCCTTTGTAGATCATCTGTTTGGTAGAAAGACTGACGATGTAGAAACTACGATCTTTAGCAATCGCAGATTTGTACATAGCATTCTCGATTTTTTTACGGAGAACGTATAATTTTAGTTCAAGTTCCTGTTGTGAATTACATCCTGTTACGAAAATCTGTTTGACAGCTGGCTCGTTTGATGCTGAAATTTGTCCCAGAATGTGGCTGTTTACCGGAACATCACGAATAGCTAAAAGATTAAGCGATTCTTTTTCTACGTGTTCTTTAATGACGTTGATGCAAAGTTCTTGTGTTTTAGCATCTTTGGGGAGGAATACTAAACCTGTTCCGTATTTGCCTTTGGCAGGAACGGGAATTCCCTGAAGTAAGATAAACTCGTGAGGAACCTGAAGTAAAATACCTGCTCCGTCACCTGTTTTGTTGTCGGCACTTTCAGCTCCACGGTGTACCATGTTTTCAAGTACCTGAAGTCCGTTTGCAACAATATCGTGCGATTTTTCGCCATGTAGATTTAGTACTAAGCCAACGCCACATGCATCGTGCTCATTCTGAAATGAATAGAGTGAGCGCTGCTCGTATTCGTCTGTAAGGAATGGATTTGAACTAGTCATTGTCTTTATTTTTGTCTTTTTTTATACGCTTATAAACAGTCAGTTACGGCTTATATGTTCGTGTCTTTATGTTTTATTGTAATTGTGCAAAATAGTGGGAAACCCTTAGTTTTAAAGGCTTGCCCACTATTTTGTATAAAGAATAAGGTCTGTTGACCTTCTCTACTTATTGGATGAAAAGTAATTTTCTCTATAAGGTAGAGTTCACATTTCCTTGTGAATTAATATTGGCCAGAAGCTTTTGTCGTTTTTACAATGATTGAACCGATTTGGTAAGGACAACCATTTGAAGCAGGACGACGGTCTTCAAGACGACCTTTCCATCCATCTTCTACTGTTCCTACAGGGATACGAATAGAAGCACCACGGTCAGATACACCCCATGAGAAGTCATGGATTGATGCAGTTTCGTGTTTACCAGTCAAACGTTGGTCATTGTATGCACCATATACTGCAATGTGCTCAGGAACGTATTTACCAAATTCTGCACAAATTGCATCAAATACAGCTTTGTCACCACAAGTTCTCATTTTTCCATTTGAGAAGTTAGCATGCATACCTGAACCATTCCAGTCAGCATCGCTTCCAAGTGGTTTTGGATGCCATTCTACATATACACCATATTTTTCAGCAGTTCTTTCTAACAAATAGCGAGAAACCCAGATTTCGTCACCTGCAAGTTTTGCACCTTTAGAGAAAATCTGATATTCCCATTGTCCAGCAGCAACCTCAGCATTGATACCTTCAATGTTCAAACCAGCAGCAATACAAATATCAAAATGTTCTTCAACTATTTCACGACCATAAGCATTACGTGCACCTACCGAGCAATAGTAAGGACCTTGAGCACGATCAGGGTAACCACCTTTAGGGAAGCCTAATGGAAGACGTGTTTCCATGTCATACAAGAAATATTCTTGCTCATAACCAAACCAAAAATCGTTGTCTTCATCATCGATAGTTGCACGGTGATTAGTTACGTGTGGAGTTCCATCTGGATTTAATACCTCAGTCATAACTAAATATGCATCTTTACGATCTGGGTCTGGGCAAATAAATACTGGTTTAAGTAATAAGTCTGATGAACCGCCTTGTGCTTGATTAGTTGAAGAACCATCAAAAGACCACATAGGGCAATCTTCTAATTTACCACTGAAATTTTCTTTTACTCTTGTTTTACTTCTCAAACCTTGAGTAGGTTCGCTACCATCTAACCAGATGTACTCTAATTTTGATTTACTCATAATCGAATTTAATTAATAAATTATTTGTATGTTTTTAATATTGTAAGTTAGCAATTGGGTATTGCGAAAATCGCTGAAT
>JBJOOU010000201.1:0-3307 GCA_046051105.1 Bacteroidota bacterium | reverse complement strand
ACTTGCAGAGGGAGTACAAAAGGAAGATCGCACCGGCACCGGTACGATAAGTGTATTCGGACATCAGATGAGATTTAATCTGGAAGACGGATTTCCGTGCCTGACAACCAAAAAATTGCATCTCAAATCAATTATTCATGAATTATTATGGTTTTTGAATGGAGATACAAATATCAAGTATCTTACTGATAACGGAGTACGGATTTGGAATGAATGGGCCGATCAGAATGGCGACCTGGGTCATATTTACGGCTATCAGTGGCGCTCTTGGCCCGATTATAACGGAGGGCATATCGACCAGATTTCTGAAGTAGTGAATACAATTAAGAATAACCCTGATTCCCGTCGCATCATTGTGAGTGCATGGAATGTGGCTGATATTCCTCAAATGAATCTGCCGCCTTGTCATGCTTTCTTTCAGTTTTATGTGGCTGATGGTCGACTGAGTTTGCAGCTCTACCAGCGTAGTGCGGATATTTTTCTAGGTGTGCCATTCAATATTGCGTCTTACGCCTTATTATTGCAAATGATGGCGCAGGTAACCGGGCTTAAGGCCGGTGATTTTGTTCATACGCTTGGCGACGCACATATTTATACTAACCATCTCGAACAGGTGAAATTGCAGCTATCGCGCGACTGCCGCAGCTTGCCCACTATGAAAATAAATCCGGATATAAGAGATATTTTTTCATTCAAATACGAAGATTTTGAGTTGGTTGATTATGACCCACATCCCCACATAAAAGGGATTGTAGCCGTGTAAGAATAATTGCTATAACTAACCTAGTTAAATATAATATAAAACGGATGTCGAATGTCGGTTGTCCGTTTTTTTTTGTAGCTTTGCAATCCTGTGTTTTTATGCACACTTTTGAGAAAAATGTACCATAAATTCTGAAATCATGCCAAAAATATCGATTATTGCTGCTGTTGCTGATAATTATGCAATTGGAAAATCCAACAATCTACCGTGGCATTTACCGGCAGATTTGAAACATTTCAAAAAACTTACTACAGGTCATGTGGTGGTGATGGGGAAGCGTACTTTCGAAAGTTTACCTTCAGGCCCGTTGCCTAATCGAAAAAATATTGTTCTCACTTCTGTACTTTCAGAAGGTGTAAATGTCGGCTATTTTGAAGCCGATTCGTTAGAAGATGCCATTGATTTGTGTGAGCATGAAGATGAAATTTTTATCATTGGTGGAGCTACAGTTTACAAGCAAAGTTTAGACAAAGTAGACAAAATGTACATCACCTGGGTGCATGATAATTTTGTGGCGGATACTTTTTTTCCACAGTTCGATTTGGAGAACTGGACCGAAATCAGTCGTGAAGACTACAAGGCAGATGATAAAAATCCTCACGACTATTCTTTTGTTGAATACATCCGAAAATAGTTCTCTATTAAATATATATTCTAAAAGCCGTTTCTTTTCAAGGAGCGGCTTTTTTGTTTTAAATTGAAATTTAAAACCTACCTGTATGTAGGAGCTTTCGCTGAAATGATTATCTTTGTTTCAACTTAAAAAAACAATAAAACCATAAAACATACGATTTCATGAGTTACTTAATTAAGCCGGTGGATTATAGTCCGGTTCTCAATCTGAAGCAAACTGAGCAGGGTATTGCTAAAATCAAAGAGTTTTTTCAGGCCAATCTGGCTTCTGAGCTTCGTCTTCGCCGCGTTACGGCGCCATTATTTGTGTTGCGGGGTACTGGTATTAATGATGATTTGAATGGTACAGAGCGAGCTGTTACATTTCCGATAAAGGACATGGGTGATGCGAAAGCAGAAGTTGTTCATTCCTTGGCGAAATGGAAACGACTAACGCTTGGAACTTACGAAATTGAACCAGGCTATGGCATCTACACTGATATGAATGCCATTCGTGCCGACGAAGAATTGGGAAATCTACATTCGCTTTATGTTGATCAGTGGGACTGGGAACGTGTAATCACTAAGGAAGAACGAAATATTGAATTTTTAAAATACATAGTGCGTAAAATTTATGCATCCTTTCTGCGTACCGAATATTTGGTGAACGAAACTTTTCCGGATATTAAGCCGGTTTTGCCAGAGGAAATTACTTTCGTTCATGCCGAGGAATTGCGAAAATTGTATCCGAAACTTACCGCCAAAGAACGTGAAAATGAGCATGCACGTAAGCACAAAGCAATCTTCGTGATCGGTATCGGCGGACCATTGGGCGATGGTGAAAAGCATGATGGGCGCGCACCTGATTATGACGATTGGTCTACTGTGGCAGAAAATGGTTTGCCAGGTTTAAATGGCGATATAGTGTTATGGAATCCGGTGCTAGAAATGGCTTTCGAAGTGTCATCTATGGGAATCCGTGTGGATAAAACTGCTTTGTTGCGTCAGTTGGAGATGGAAGGAAAACAGGAACGTAAAGACCTGTATTTTCACAAACGTCTGATCGAAGGTTCACTGCCATTGTCAATCGGTGGAGGTATCGGTCAGTCGCGTGTGTGCATGTTCTTCCTGCGGAAAGCGCATATTGGTGAAATTCAGTCAAGTATTTGGCCAGCACAGATGTATAAAGATTGTTTGAAAGAGAATATCATTCTGATCTGATAGGTATCGATTGGATGTGTATAAACAAGATGGTTGCATATGCAGTCATCTTGTTTTTTTTATGCTGATACCTGACGAATATATATCCAAAAAACAGATGAATTATATCGTTCTTCTTTTCGATAACGGATATATCAGAAATGAATAGAATAAAAGGGTACAAAAATCCTCAAAAATTGCCTGTTTTTTTGTACTTTCGCAATCTATTAATCAGAAATGTAAATACATAACTAAAAAATGACGATAGATTTTCAAAAATCAAACGGCCTGGTACCTGCAATCATTCAGGATGATCAAACATCAAAAGTATTGATGCTGGGCTATATGAACGAAGAAGCTTTTGCAAAAACACAGGAAACGGGACAGGTAACATTCTTTAGCCGCACTAAAAATCGTCTTTGGACAAAAGGAGAGGAGAGTGGTAATTTTTTGAATGTGGTATCCATTGCTGTTGATTGTGATAACGATACATTGTTGATAAAAGTAAATCCGGTAGGGCCGGTTTGCCATACTGGAGCAGCTACTTGCTGGAATGAAGAGAACAACGGTGGAATTGGATTCCTGAAATATTTACAGGATTTTATCGGACTTCGTTACAAGGAAATGCCCGAAGGTTCATACACTACTTCTCTTTTCCAAAAAGGAGTAAATCGTATGGCCCAAAAAGTAGGCGAGGAGGCTGTTGAAACTGTAATCGAAGCTACTAATGGT
>JBJOOU010000200.1:0-8140 GCA_046051105.1 Bacteroidota bacterium | reverse complement strand
ACCTTTTATCTCGTAAATACTACGGGGCACATCCGGCTCATTAATGTAAGCATGATAAGCACCATCATAAATAATAATACTCTGATGTTCAATTGCATAATCTACCCATTTCTTAAGGACCTGCTTTGTCAGCACAGTACCTGTTGGATTATTAGGATTACACAAATAAATCACATCCACTTTTTCGCGGGGAAGTTCAGGAACAAAACCAGTTTCCTCTGAGCATCTGAGATATACAACATTGCTCCACTTTTGCTCATCGGTCATCACTCCTGCCCTGCCGCTCATAATGGTTGCGTTTTCGTACACCGGATAAACGGGATCAGCAATGGCAATAATATTATCACGGCCTAACACATGGCCTATATTACCAATATCAGATTTAGCGCCCTCATTTACAAAAATATTGTCCTTATCGAATACAACTCCCATCGAACGATATTCTTTGAGAATTTTTTCGATCAGAAAATCATAGCCTTGCGGCGGACTATATCCACGGAATCCATCAACCTGTCCCATTTCGTCAATGGCCTTGTGCATAGCACTCACCACTTCTTTGGGCAACGGACGCGTTACATCTCCTACGCCCAAACGGATGATTTTTGCATTGGGATGTAATACTTTAAAGGCATTCACACGCTTTTCCACCTCATCGAAACAATATATTTCGGGAGTTTTTAAATAGTTCTCGTTTGCTAATGCCATTCGTGAGAAAGGTTAATAAAATATTTGAAACTGCTTACAAAACTGGCTGCAAAATTGCGCTTTTTTTTCGATTAATAAAAGCGATTTGTTCAAAAAAATATGAACAGCCACGCATAATGAAACATTTTTAGCTAAACATTGTTTTTTCCTACTTGGTAAAAAACGAATTACTGCATATTTACAATGGTTCTGCCTTTCAATTGTCCTTTTAGGATAGCTGCAACAGCATCATCTATTTCATTGATTGTAATCTCATTATACAATTCGAGTAAATGTTCCGGCTTCCAGTCCCCTGCCAGTTTTTCCCAAAGTGGCTTGCGCAATTCCATTGGATAGTTCTGAGCAGAAATCCCGATCAATGCAATTCCTCTCAGGATGAACGGAAATACGCTTACGTTCAATTGCGTTCCCGATACGCTGCCACATGTGGTTACTGCTCCGAGTGGATTCAATTGCTTGATAATGTTCTCCAAAATGGTACCGCCAACAGTATCAATAGCACCAGCATATTTCGAAGATAAAATAGGTCGTTTATCAACTTCCTGAAATTCAGACCTGGAAATAATTTCAGTTGCGCCAAGGCTACGAATAAAATCATATTCTGATTCTTTTCCGGAAACAGCCACAGTTTCGTAGCCAAGCTTTGAAAGTAATGACAAAGCCACTGAGCCAACACCACCTGTTGCACCAGTCACAACTATTTTACCATCAGCAGGCTGCACTTTTTCATACAATCTCGACAATGAAATTCCGGCAGTAAAACCAGCAGTTCCAATAATCATTGCTTCCTTCATTGTAAGTCCCTGCGGCAATTTCACCACCCAGGACGCTGGTATGCTAATATACTGACCATATCCACCAGCCGTATTCATTCCCAAATCATTACCACTTACAATCACTTCATCACCCACCTGAAACAAATCGCTATCAGAAGTTACCACAACACCAGCCGAATCTATACCCGGAGTATGCGGATAGTTTTTAGTTACACCTTTATTTCCGGTTGCCGAAAGTGCATCTTTGTAATTAAGAGATGAATAATGAACCCGCACCAGCACATCTCCTTTAGGCAGATTAGCGGTCGACAATTCTTTTACTGAACGAAAAAAAGCTCCATCTTTTTCTTCTACAACAAATGCTTTGTATAAAATTTCCTGCATAACTATTTTATATGAATGAAAAAACGTTGAAGCAGTACTGCTCCAACGTTAATATACTTATTATCAGATTACTATATTTTCTATCGAATGTTCCATCATCACTTCTATTCTGCATTACCTACTCCGTCTTTCATCGAGCAGGTACCATTAAATACAGCGTTAGGCTCCACCATCAGTACTTTCGTTTTCACATCTCCTTTAATCACAGCTGTCGCCCGCAATGAAAGTGACTCCGAAACCACAATATCCCCTTCTACAGTGCCTATAATTTCGGCATTTACACAAGAAATAGAGCCTTTCAGATAACCTTTTTGTCCAATCACCACTTTACCATTACAAGTTATTGTACCTTCTACTTCACCGTCGATCCGAAAATCGCTATCCGCTACAATTTTACCTACAATTTTACTTCCATGGGTCAGTGCATTATACATAGCACCCGGACTTGTTACCACTTCTTTTGCCATAATCTTGCGTTCTGTATTTTTTTAGAACGCCAAAATTACAGTATTCTTTCTAAATAAAAAAATAATTGCCTGAAAAACACGTTCTCTGAAATAAAACCAGGCCAATGTCATACATTTTGAACGAGCAATTTATTACACACTTTAAGTAATTCTTTGCAGAAAATCCATTACTTTTGTTTATTGATATTTTAATAATCGAAACATGAAGATTATTCATTTACGTAACAAAGCCATAGACCGTGAACGTTGGGACAAGTGTATCTGCATGTCGCACAATCATCTGACATATGCTTATAGTTGGTATCTGGATATCGTATCGCCCAATTGGGAAGCTCTTGTAACTCATGATTATGAGTATATTATGCCACTTCCCATGAAACGAAGATACAAAATACCCTATTTGGTACAGCCCATTCTGACTCAACAGTTAGGAATATTTTCGACTTTAAAAATCACTGAAGATATTGTAGATGAGTTTGTAAAACAAATTCCTTACTTTAGTTACGAACTTAATTTGAACTCGGCTAATTTTAGCACAAAAGTAGTCAGTTTGCCTAACTACCTACTCAATCTTCATCACCCATATCAACAACTAACCAAGCACTTCAGCAAGAACACACAAAGAAACCTCGAAAAGGCTAAAAAGCAAAATCTTAGCATACGAAAAGACATCAATATTCAGGACTTTGTAGATTTATACCAATCGGTAGACCGAAACTTTGATTCGATAAAGCTGAATTTGCTTGAGAAAATCATTAAAGCAGCAACTGAGCGAAACGCACTACATATTTATGGTATCTATAACGACAACAATCATATCGTAGCCGGGCTTTGCTTATTAAATACCTGCAACAGATTAATTTACTTACTCCCGGTTTCGAACGAAGAAGGCAAAAACACTTCAGCCATGTTCCTCCTGATAGATCATATCATTCGTCAGGAGGCTGGTAAAAACGCCATTCTTGACTTTGAAGGATCTAAAATTGAAGGAGTTGCCAGGTTTTACAAAGGATTTGGAGCTAAAAATCACCCCTATTTCATACTTAAACGAATGCGCCCATCATTCCTGATAGGCAAATAACGGCAAATGAACAAAGTACTATTTATATCACAATGGTACCCGCATCGGTACGACCCGATGTTCGGGCTATTTGTTCGCAAACATGCGGAAGCAGTAGCCATTTATAATGAAGTAGCTTGTTTATACGTTTTTGCAGACCATAACATTAGCAAAACAGAGATACATATCAACAAACTTAATATACACGAAATAATTGTATACTATCCAATTAACTCAAGCGACAATTCACTAATCAAATTCATCAAGTACGCAAAAGCCTATTTACAGGGGTTTCATTACCTGAAAAATAATTGGGGAAAAGCGGATATTATACAAGCCAACGTATTTACACGCACAGCAATTGTCGCTTTAATATATAAGATTATACACAAAACACCCTATGCGGTTATTGAACATTGGACTAGATATTTCAGAACAAAAACGTTCAATAATAAACTACATCATTATTTATCAATACAAGCGTCAAAACACGCAAATGCAGTATTACCCGTTACAACGCATTTACAAAAATGTATGGAAAAGCATGGTATGGTTAATAGCAACTACATCATAATCAATAATGTTGTGGACGATATATTCTACGAAACCATCACTACACCCAACAACAGTAAAACACGCATTATCAATGTCACTTGCTTTGATGATCAGCAAAAAAATTTGACGGGAATACTAAACACTATTTACAAACTGAGTAAAACCAGAACTGATTTTGAAATATACCTAGTAGGAACTGGTAACGATTTCGAAAAAATAAAAAGCTACTCCGACAAATTAGATCTAACCAATAAATTTGTATTTTTTACTGGAATGAGAACAAATCTTGACTTAGTTAAACTCTATCAGGAAAGTCATTTCACTTTATTATTCTCGAATTACGAAAACATACCCGTAGTAATATCCGAAAGTTTAGCTTCCGGTCTCCCGGTAATATCAACAGACGTTGGAGGAATAAAAGAACACATCAATTCTGAGAACGGAATATTAATTAAACCGATGGATGAAGAATCGCTATTTTCAGCAATTGAATACATGATCAATCACTATGCGACTTACAATAAAGCTGAAATAAAACGGAAAGCTCTGGAAAAATATAGTCAAAAAGCCGTGGGAGCACAGCTAAACAATATCTACAATACGATTTTACAACATGACCACCAAACAAATATTTAAAGCGGTAATTGATCTTACCAGAACATTAATTCATAACCCTGCGGCCATATTTTTGATACTAAAAGATGACAAACTACATCAATCATTAATCAAAAACAAATACGGCCAGGACCGATTTCCCACAGTTGATATACGCAATTTTGTCACTCAAGACATAACTGTAGATAATTATACATTTCTCGATGGTTCGTCGCTAATCACTGATCTGGCTCTTTTGAAAGCGATCGCTACTTCAAAAACAGACTGTGAATATCTTGAAATTGGTACATGGAGAGGAGAAAGTATTTTGAATGTCGCAGCTACAGGTGCAAATTGCACATCAGTCAATCTTTCGCCCGAAGATATTATAAAGCTTGGTTTTAATGAGAAATATGCAAAACTGCATGCCTGCCTAATTAAAAATAATGAAGGCATAACGCAAATACATGCTAATTCACAAACATTTAATTTTGAGCAATTAAACAAGAAATTTGATTTGATATTTGTTGATGGTGACCATAGTTATGAAGGCGTAAATTCTGACACCCGGAAAGTCATCAACCTACTAAAAGACGACAATTCGATGATTGTGTGGCACGACTACGCCCACAACCCTGAAACTCCCAGATTTCAGGTGGTTGCTGCTATTATGGATGGTTTACCAGTAAATGAGCACAAAAATCTGTATCATGTTTCTAACACGATTTGTGCTGTTTACTGCAAAAAGGCATTAAAATCCCAGCAATTACAATCTCCGGTTACTCCGGATAAGGTCTTTAGCATTAATATTAATATTGCTGACTTCGACATCTAACAAATGCTGGACAAAATACACAATAAGATCAAGCCAAAACTTCAGAACAACCTGAAAGTTGTTGAAAATTATTTTTTCATGACAGCTCTTCAGATAATCAACTCTGCATTTGGCATCCTTATATACCCATTTTTGATTCGAATCCTTGGAGCTTCCAGCTATGGCGTTTATGTCTTTGCACTATCAATTACCTCCTATTTCACCAGTTTCATTTCCTTTGGATTCAATATGCCAGCCTCACGCGAAATTGTTGAAAACAAAAGTAACAGGCTGGCCAACAGCAAAACATTATCATCCGTATTAACAGCAAAACTTTTTTTATCAGCGATCTCAATAATTGTATTTACAATTCTGATGATCACTATCCCTATTTTTAGAAACAACAGACTGATTTTCATTATTTGTTTTACTCAAATATTATACGAAGCATTACTTCCTGTTTGGTATTTCCAAGGTATTCAAAAGATGAAAGTAATTACCTATATACAACTTGCTTTCAAAGTACTATCATTACCGTTTATTTTCTTACTAATCAAACATCCAGCAGATTGCTATATCTATGTGATCATCATGTCATTATCATTAATATTGGGAGCCATAACAACCAATATTGTTATTATCTATAAATACAAAACACCTATCCGTCTTGTATCACCCAGTCATCTAAAAAAATATTTCACTGATTCTCTACCCTTCTTTTGGTCAAATTCAACTTCAACAATTAAACTTGAAAGCGTAACCATACTAATAGGCTCATTTATGGGAATGAAAGAAGTTGCATACTATGACTTAGCCAATAAGCTTATCATCATACCGCGTATGCTAACAACCAACATAAATGCTGCGTTATTTCCCAAAATAATGGAAAACCCCAATAACCAAACTATACGTAAAATTCTCAAAACAGAAACCTATCTCGGTTTATCTGTGATTGCTTGCATTGCTGCATTTGGGTATTGGGCAGTGCTATTGCTTGGAGGAAAAGATATGATCCAAGCCTATCCACTTTCAATCATCCTGAGCGTAACTGTACTTACATGGTTGCTGATTGGATGTTATATTAATTTCATATTCATCCCGGCAAATAAATATTATCTGGCCACCAAAAATCAGATAGTTGCTTTTTGTAGCTTTTTTATATTAGCCCTCCCTTCGGCCATTCTTTGGGGATCTATCTATAGCATTGTCATTGCACTTTCATTATCCGGACTGGCTGAAATTATTTATTGTAACTTTGTAACAAAAAAAATGAATCTCCTTTGAGCCCAAAAGTCACCATAATAGTTCCAATTTACAATGCAGCCAAATATCTGGAGAAATGCATTAACAGTGTCTTATCACAATCATTTGAAGATATAGAATATATTTTCACAAATGACTGTAGCACAGACAAAAGCCTAGAGATCCTTGAAAAATCGATTGCTAACTTTCCTGATAAAACGGAACGCATTAGAATTATCAACCACACCTTAAACAAAGGTATTTCAGCAACCAGAAATGAAGCAGTAAGCATTGCAACCGGCGATTACATCGCCTCTGTTGATAGTGATGATTTTGTTGAACATCAATTTATTGAAGTATTATACAATAAAGCTATTAAAGAGCAAGCGGATATTGTAATTACTGATTTTTACATAGAATACCCAACCAAAACTGAAAAGCACACTGAATACTTCCCTCACAAAGACGATTCATGCTTCGATAGTTTTTTAAGAGAAGACAAATTTACTATGTGCCTATGGAACAAGTTAATTAAAAGAGAACTTTATAATAGACCCGAATGCAAATCCCCGGAAGGCTTAAATTAAATGGACGACAAATATGTTGTTGCCAAACTATTCTACTACGCAACCAAAGTAACTAAAGCAGAAGGCATTTATTATCACTATTGTAAGTACAATCCACAATCAATCACTACATTAAGAACAAGAAAACAATTCGAAGACATGCTTTGGTTCTGGCGAATCTTCGACACATTCCTACATGAACAACATATATACGAACAGTATAAAAAGGAGATCAGTATTCAAAAGATCAAAAGCAAAACCAGCTTAATGATAGGATGTAGCTCTTTGAAGCTTCGGAAAGAATTTGCTTCAATTTTTATAGGAATCGAAATGGATGTTGAAGAACTATTCAAACCAGGAGAAAGACTAATGTTGTTCTTCTTGCGCAATAAAATGTTTCTGTCAGCCCAACTATTACATCAAGCTTACATCATAAATAGAGACATTAAATTATTTCAAAAATGACTCCTGCCGTCTCCATATTAGTTCCCGTTTACAATGTATCAAAATACATTGAAAAATGCGCTATAAGCCTGTTTGAGCAGACATTTCAGGACGTAGAGTACATTTTTGTGAATGATGCTACGCCAGACAATAGCGTAGAAATACTTCAAAGCGTGATGGAGCGCTATCCCCTGCAAGCCATCAATGTTCGCATTCTTCACCACTCCGACAATATGGGCCTGGCTGTGGCGCGCAACACAGCACTTTCGGCAGCTCAAGGTCGGTACATTTCCGTGATTGACAGTGATGATTATATCGACGCTGACATGATAGAGCTGATGTATCAAAAAGCAATAGAAGAAGATGCAGACATCGTGATGTCGGACATTATCTTTGAATATCCTGATCGTGAGGTGGTTATCCATGAACAAGTATCAGACAACCCTGCTGATTATTTTCCGGATATGCTTATCAACGAGAAAACACATTCTTTTCTTTGCGACAAGCTAATCAGGAAAGATCTTTACACCCAC
>JBJOOU010000199.1:0-10992 GCA_046051105.1 Bacteroidota bacterium | reverse complement strand
TATCGGCCCGCTTTGGTTGCTTGTTGATAATAGAGTAAATGATTTTACCTTCAATATCGGTTTTGCGGTCGGCCTTACTTAAATATACAAGGTTGGTCGAGTATTTCGCGATTGTATTATCGGCACGGATATCAGACAAAATGCCAAAGAAGTTGCCTATTTTGAGGAACTGCAAATGGCTGTTTTTGATAATGCGGGCATTGTACCAAACCACCATTACCAAACAAATAACGCCGGCTATAAGCACAGTTACCCAACCTCCATGAAAGAATTTGAACATGTTGGCAATCAGGAACGACGATTCAATACTGATAAAAAATGCAATAAATGGGACTATAAACGCCATATTTACCTGCTTTGATTTCAGATAGAAGCTCAGCAACATGGTGGTCATCAACATGGTGATGGTGATGGAAAGTCCATAGGCAGCTTCCATTTTGCTTGAATCCTGGAAAAAGAAGATCACCATGATACAGCCAATGTACAGGAACCAGTTTACAAACGGAATGTATAGCTGACCTTTTACTTCAGTAGGATATTTGATGCGCTGGCGTGGCCAGAAGTTCAGGCTCATACCTTCGCTGAAGATGGAGAACGAACCGCTGATAAGTGCCTGACTGGCAATGACAGCGGCTATAGTGGCCATGGCTACTCCAAATATCAGGAACCATTGTGGCATGATGGAGTAGAATGGGTTGACTTCTTTGGTAACTTCATTCATGTGGGTTAAAATCCACGCTCCTTGCCCCAAATAATTAAGAATTAATGTGGATTTTACAAATACCCAACTTACGCGAATGTTTTTGATACCGCAGTGGCCCAGGTCGGAGTAAAGTGCCTCAGCACCTGTGGTACAAAGGAACACAGCGCCCATAATCAGGAACCAGTCGGGGAAATTGATCAACAAATGTACCGCATAATAAGGATTGAAAGCCTTAAGGATAGGGAGATAAGTGATTACTTCTTTAAAACCTAAAATACCCAACATACCGAACCAAATCACCATCAGAGGGCCGAATGATTTACCAATTACTTTGGTACCAAACTGTTGGATAAGGAAAAGTGCTGAGATGATGATGACACTGATAGGAATAACGGGAGTACTTGGATTCAGACCTCTTAAACCTTCGATGGCCGAAACCACTGTAATGGAAGGAGTAATGATACCGTCGGCAATCAGGGTACTGGCGCCGATAATAGCCACAATGTACAACCACTTCTTTTTGCTTTTACGCACCAACGCGTACAAAGCCAGAATACCACCCTCGCCACGGTTGTCAGCTTTCAGGGTTACCAAAACATACTTCACAGTAGTTTGAAGTGTGATGGTCCAGATAATGCAAGAAACAGCTCCAATGATGTAATCGACATCGAAATGCGGATTAGCACCAATAATGGCTTTCATTACATACAGCGGTGATGTACCAATATCACCGTAAACAATGCCAAGGGTAACAATTACGCCCCAAAAGCTGAACTTGTTCAAGTGGCCGGATTTATTTCCTTCCATAAAATAATAATTTAAAAACTGTACCTATTTATTTAATTGTGTCGGCGACAAAAATACTACAAACTGTTTTACTTTTATCGATTTGTTTTGAAATAGTACGATGAACTTACAAAAAAGTATTCTTTTTGCACGGATGTGGGCAATTTGAAGGCTTGTTTGCTCTTAGAAGTTCGATAAGTTGTGTCTTTATGGTATCAGTTTACTTTTTTGTCAGATTCTGACTTTTCAGAACTCTGATGTAAAATGGAAACGAATATTTTTAAAATCGTTTTGAGCCATTTGCAATACATAGCCCGAGTCGGCCAGAAAGACATCGCGTCCATCCTTGTCTATAGCCATGTATTGTGCTTTGCGTTTTTTGAAATTTTCCAGTTCAGCTGCATCATCACTTTCAATCCAGCAGGCTTTGTACAACGAAATAGGTTCCCAGCGGCATTGCGCACCATATTCGTGCAACAAGCGGTACTGAATTACTTCGAACTGTAGTTGACCCACCGTTCCGATAATTTTGCGGTTGTTGTATTGGTTCACAAATAGCTGTGCTACCCCTTCGTCCATCAGCTGATTGATGCCTTTGTCCAATTGCTTGGTTTTCATCGGGTCGGCATTCTCGATGTATTTAAACATCTCGGGCGAAAAGCTTGGGATTCCTTTGAAGTGGAGGTTTTCGCCGCCTGTCAATGTATCGCCAATTTTGAAAGTCCCTGTATCCGGCAAACCTACAATATCGCCCGCAAAAGCTTCGTCCACCGTTTCTTTTTTCTGCGCCATAAAAGCGGTAGGAGCCGAGAAACGCATCATTTTGCCATGACGTACGTGTTTGTAGTTGACATTTCGTTCGAAACGGCCCGAGCAGATTTTTACGAAAGCAATACAGCTGCGGTGGTTCGGGTCCATATTGGCATGAATCTTAAAGATAAATCCTGAAAATGCTTCTTCGTAAGGATTCACTTCGCGTTCCAGCGTATTTACGGGACGGGGCGATGGAGCAATTTCCACAAAGCAGTCCAGCAATTCTTTTACCCCAAAATTATTCAGCGCACTACCAAAAAACACAGGCGCTAACTGTCCGGCCAGGTATTGCTCCATATCAAACTCAGAATAAACGCCATTGATCAATTCCAGATCTTCGCGCAGCTTGGCAGCATCATTGTCACCTACCAGTTTATCCAGTTCCGGGCTGTTGATGTCCGATAGTTCTACCGACTCGCTGATAAATTGCTTGTTGGGAGTATAGAGTTGAAGATTTTCTTTGTAGATATTGTACACGCCTTTGAAGGTAAAACCCTGATTGATTGGCCAGCTTAGCGGACGAACGCCAATGCCGAGTTCGGCTTCCAGTTCGTCGAGTAGGTCGAAGGCATCTTTCCCCTCGCGGTCCATTTTGTTGACGAAAATCATCACCGGTGTATTGCGCATACGGCATACTTCCATCAGTTTGCGTGTTTGTGCTTCCACCCCTTTGGCAGTATCCACCACAATGATTACACTATCCACTGCAGTAAGTGTACGATAGGTATCTTCGGCAAAATCCTGGTGACCGGGCGTATCCAAAATGTTGATTTTGTAGTCGCGGTATTCAAAACCCATTACCGAAGTGGCCACCGAAATACCACGTTGTTTTTCAATCTCCATCCAGTCGGAAGTAGCTGTTTTCTTGATCTTATTTGATTTTACAGCTCCGGCTACGTGGATAGCACCCCCGAAAAGAAGTAATTTCTCTGTAAGAGTGGTTTTCCCCGCATCGGGGTGACTGATGATGGCAAACGTGCGTCGGCGTTGTATTTCGGATTGTAAAGACATTGTAAATGTGAGGTTTTGCGATTTATAATTGCGTGCAAAAATTGCGGGTGCAAATGTACTGCTTTTCATACAAATAGGCAATAGATCAGCCTTGTGGGGTTCGGAATAAAATTTGGTTATGCATTTCGGGCTGATACATAAAAAAAGGTACCCTGGCTCAAGAGCCGGATACCTTTAATCCTGTATGGTTGATTACATTCCCGGAGGTGGGCCGTCAAAGCCACCGCCACCGCCGCCCATGCGCATACGGCGTCCGCCGCCATTGTCGTCGCCACCGGGGCCAAATCGGTTAAAGTCCGGCCTGTTTCTGTTACCACTTCCTTTAAATTCGTTGATTTTGTACGAAAAACTCACGATAAAGTAGGAGGTAAGCGTGTTGAACTTGCTGTATGAGATGTAGTTGTCGCTGATGGTTTGGTTGATATTCAGTTTCTGGTGCAGAATGTCGAATACTTTCAAAGCGATCACAGCCTTGTTGCGCAAAAATGTTTTGTCGAGGGTGCCGTTCCATATAATTTGCTCTTTGTCGAAGCCTGCATAGCCCTGCATGCTGGAGTAATTTACATCGCTCGATACATTAAAGCTGTAGGGCAGGTGAGCCACAAAGTTACCGCCAAAGCTCCAGTCGTAGGTGTTTTGAGTAACGTTGCTCAGATTGTTGTACGAGTTTGAATACCTGAAACTTGTACGACCTCCCAATTCGATAACATCATTGGTAAACGTAAGTGCCAGCCCTTCGCCTGCCGAGTAACTGTGTGTATCGCTCAAATCGCCCAATATCATGTTGTCTACATCCACCGTGTTTAGTCCTTTTTTGGAGTAACCAATTCTGCGACTGGTAGACAATGACGTATTGGTATTGAAATGTAATTTTTTCTGAATCAGCGGGGTATTGTACATAATGTTGGCATTGAAGCTGTAAGGTAGTGTTTTTGCATTCAATGTCTGACTGTATTGTTTCCCCGTATTGTCGTAAATACTGTTGGTGACCAATGCATCTTTGGTGGTTTGCGCGTTCATCATTATGTTGAACGACGAAAACCGAACATCGTTGAATGCTGAGTAGAACAACCGAAGATTGTGATTGAATTCGGGGTTCAAATCCGGATTACCTACCACTTCATTCATCTGGTTGGTATTGTTTTTTACCGGCTGCATCTGACTGATGTTGGGCTGATTGGTTTGTCCGCGGTAGTCGATGCGTGCAAATTTCTTACGGCCAAAGTTGTACTGAAAACGTCCTGTCGGAGATATATTGAACACACCATAAGTAGTATCGCGCGCCAATCCATTGGCATAATGGCGGGTGTATTCGGTTTGTGATGGTTCGGCTTTTATGCCCAACATCAGGTTGTAATTTTGCGCTACATAGCGATAGTTCATTTCCAGCGTTTCGTTGTAAAACTTGTTTTTGAAGGTATTGCTATAGGTGCTGTCTATGATGGAGTATCTGCCGGTGCCGTCGTTTTTGAACTGATCTTTTTCCGACTCGTTGCTGGTGGTGCGGGCAGCTATGGCCGTTTCCAAAAAGCTTTTGTTGCCCCACAAAGGCTCTACGTATGAAAGACGCATGCTGGCATTGTATTTCTTTGTATTGCTGTTGATGTACTGGTCGATATTGGTAGAGTCGCCCAGTATCACTTTGCGGTACGAGTTGGCCCAGCTTTCGTTTTCGGTTTGAGTAATTCCGGTTTGGATGTTTGCGGTAAGTGTACGGCCTCTTTTTGAAGCAAATTTGTGGTTGACAATCACGTTCAACCCGGCATCAATCGAATTGCCATTGCCATGATTGTGCGATTCGCCCCGGCTGGTTACTTCAGGGTTAAGTGGATCCGAAAGCGACATGTAGGTGTAGTTGTTTTGGCTTTCGCTGAACGAGCGGTTGTAATTCATGTTGGGCTGAACAATAATCGTATTCAGCGTGTCGGGTTTCCATTCCATTTCCAGGCGCATATTGGCCATATAGTTTTCGATATTTGAATTACTCTTTGAGTAAGTGCTATCGGTACTTTCTTTCAAAAAGTTTTTGCGGCTGGTTTCTGTTTTCGAAAAATTATCGGAATGATTAAAGGAACCATCTCCTCCCAGTGTCAGTTTTTTATTGACGGTAGTATTGTTATTCACTCCTAAGTTTTGTGTTTCGGTAATACCGCCCGATGGACTTCCCATTCCCCCGCGACCACGGCTGCTACGGGTAGTGTTTGTATTATTGGCACCTCCGGTGATAGCTGTTTGTGCACCATTGTTCATGATATTGATAAACGCATTGCTATCGTAGCGGAAGTCATTGGTCTCGTTGCCCAAATCCGAACCTACTCCGCCTACCACATTGCCAAAAATTCCACGCTTGCGGTTGGGCTTGGTGGTCAGGTTGATGATGCGTTCAGTATCATTGTCTTCAAAACCGGTGAGTTTGGCCATATCCGATTTGTTTTCGTACACCTGTACTTTTTCAATCATATCGGCAGGAATATTTTTGGTAGCCATTTCGATGTCGCCATCGAAGAATTTTTTGCCATCCACGCGTATTTTTTTGATTTCCTGTCCGTTTACGGTGATTTTGCCATCGGCACTCACTTCTACGCCCGGCATTTTTTTGAGGAGTTCTTCCACTACCGCATTTTCCTGTGTTTTAAATGCGGTGGCATTGTATTCGGTGGTGTCATTTTTAACTACCAACTGAGCTGCCGTTCCTTTTACTTCCACTTCTTTCAGCAACTGACTGTTTTCCTGCAAACGAATGTGGCGCAAGAGCAGATCTTTCGATTCTACTTTCACAGGAGCGCTGTAGTCTATATATCCTACCATGCTTACCAGCAGTTTGTAGTCGCCGGGTTTGACTTTCGACAGATAAAATGCTCCCTTTTCATTTGTTCGCACTCCTTGTACCAATGAAGAATCGACAGGATTGATGAGTCGTACGGTGGCCATTTCGAGTGCCAATCCATTTTTGGCATCAAATACCATCGATTGAATGCTGTGTTGACCAAATCCGGATAGCCAGGTGATAACCAGTAGTGAAAGAGTAATGAAGAATTGTTTCATGATGTTGTAAAACTATGTTGGCTTATGTTTTATGGGTTACAAATTTAAAACAATAAGGTGTGCAAAATACACCTAATGTGGAAATAAGACTTTAAAAAAGACTTTGGGTTTAAATTAGCCGGGAAAAAACGCATATTTTTGATGACAAAAAACTTTTTGAAGGGTCTGTTGTTTATGACATCAATTGATTTATAACAAAAATCCGTATTTATATATATGAGTGCAACTGTTCTTAACGAGGCAAAACGCTGTCTCCAGTGCAAAAATCCCCTTTGTAGCAAAGGCTGTCCTGTCAATACCAATGTGCCGGCCATGATGAAGCAATTTCTGAATGGAAATATGCACGAAGCCGGCGAAATGCTTTTCGATAACAATCCCCTTTCCATTGTCTGTTCCCTTATTTGTCCGCATTCGCGCCAGTGCGAAGGCCATTGCGTGCTCAACCGGAAAGGAAATCCTATCCAGGTAGGCATGGTGGAACATTACATTTCCGATTATTATCTCAACTACGTTACCACCCCTCACGAAAAAGACAAACGCAAAAAAGTGGGCATTATTGGCACCGGACCTGCCGGCATTACCATTGCTTTTATCCTGGCTTCGCGTGGTTTTGATATTACGCTTTTCGATGCCCACGACAAAATTGGCGGTGTGCTCCGGTATGGCATTCCCGAGTTCCGTTTGTCCAAAAGTATTCTGGATAAAATGAAAGAAAAACTCGTGGCCATGGGCGTGCGCATTCGTCCGAACACCAATATTGGCCCTGTGATTACTATCGACGATCTTTTCCGCGACGGATTCAAAGCTGTGTTTATCGGCACCGGCGTGTGGCGTCCCAACGGGCTGACCATGAAAGGCGAATCGCTCGGAAATGTGCATTATGCTATCGATTACCTCAAAAATCCCGAAGTGTACGACCTCGGTCGTAGCATTTGCGTGGTAGGCGCCGGCAATGTAGCCATGGATGTAGCCCGCACCGCCCTTCGTCACGGAGTACGCCACGTCACGGTGATGTTTCGCGGGGGCGAAGAACACATCGAAGCCGATCATGTAGAAGTAGAATATGCCAAAATCGACGGCGTGCAGTTTGAGTTCTACAAACAGCCCACCGAATTTACCGAAGAAGGCGTGAAATACGTGCAAATGCAGGTAGAACAAACCGAAGAAGGCCGCCTGCTCTTCGAACCCGTCGACGATGCCGAACTTTTGTTCGAAGCCGACTCTACCATTATAGCCGTAGGGCAGGGACCCCGCAATATTCTGGTAAAAAGCACCGAAGGACTCAATGTGTCCAACCGCGGACTGCTCGAAACCGACCATCACGGCCGTACCACCCGCAGCGGCGTATTTGCTTCGGGCGATGTGGTGACAGGTGCCAAAACTGTAGTAGAAGCCGTGCGTGTTTCCAAGATTGTGGCCGATGAAATAGCCGACTACGTGGAATGCGTGCTTAAAAACGAATGCAACTGCCCGGATGGTTGTGAGTGCTGATGCACGTTACTTAAAATACAAAGGAGAAGCGACTTCCAAGTCGCTTGAAAAAACAAAAACGGATTGACCCCTTCTCCTGGTAGGCTGCTGAAAGAATGCTCTGCTATTGCATTACCTTCTTTCAGCAGTTTATTTGTAAGCGACCAGGAAGTTGCTTCTCCCTTCAAAGCCTAAAATGAGAACGATAGTGGCTACCGGGATAGTAGAAGCTAATATTACTGAAATTGCAGGAGCCGGTTGGAAGTTTTCAGTATAAAGAAAGTGTAATGCGGAAGGCTTCTTGAAGTTTTCAGTGTGAAGAAAGCTTAATGCAGAAGGTTTTTTGAACTTTTCAGTGTGAAGAAAGCTTAATGCAGAAGGTTTTTTGAAGAATGCAGTGTGAAAAAAGCTTAATACATAAGGCTTTTTGAAGAATGCAGTGTGAAGAAAGCTTAATGCAGAAGACTTCTTGAAGATTGCAACAGGTAAAAAGCATTTTGAAGTAGGCTTCTTGAAAATTGCAGCAGGTAGAAAGCGTTTTGAGGTAGGTTTCTTGAAGATTGCAGCCCATAGAATGCTTTCATCTGTAGATAAGCTGAAGAGTAGAGCAGACGTAATGCAATCTGTTTTACGTAATGCGCAGCTTTAGCATTCAGCTTTCTATCTTTTAGCCACGAGCCGGAAACTTTAGCACTGCCACTTTCAGCTTTAAAGTTAGAACTTCTAAGGCTACTCAATTTTCTTCTAATTTGAGAGTTAGACCTTCCAACTTTAAAGATTTTTCTTCTAACTCTAAAGTTAGAAACTATTTTCCTCTCCAACACCGCCCCGGCTGAGAGTTAGAACGCTCAACTTTAAAGTAGAAAGTTCTGGCTTTAAAGCAGAACCTTTTATGCCGAAAAAATAAACTTCCAACTTTCGGCAAGAAACAAAAAATATAAGAGCAAAAACCTTTCACTTGCAAGTTAGACGAAAAATCTTTCAATAAGAATCTTCTAACTTGAAGCAAAAAACTTTCCACTCTAAAGTTAGAACCCCCAACTCTAAAGTTAGAACGAAAATAATGAAAGCAGAAAGCACGAACTTTCCACACACCCCACATCACTTTTCTCCCCAAAACATGCTATTCAACACTTTATCCCTTTTATTTATCAGAATACAGTTAAAGTATAACATTTTACTGTATATTTGCGAATGGATAAAGAATCAGGTTCGCAGATTCTGACAATAAGAAGGATGGACGGGCTGATTTGAATTATACAAGTGATATATGCGAAGTAGAGGTTTGGGTATATTGGGGTAAGCGGTAAGGCTAAAAAAAAGAAGAAGAACGACTGCAACAAAATCCGCAGAAACACTAAACACATAAAAGGGCAAATAAGATTAAAATAGAATAGATTATGGAAGAATTATTTCGTCAATTGTGTAATAAACGCCCTGATTTCTTAGAGAATTTAAACACATTCTCAAAAGAAGTAAGACAAATATTTCTAGATAAACTTACAAAGGAAAAAGTTGAATCAAACTTCACCTCTACCCTTGCAGAGATAGATTTCGGTCTATTATTCATCAAACTTGGATTTGATATAGAATATGACAAATTTTATAATAAACTGACACCAGATTGGACAATTTCAACAGGTTCCTCCAAGGCAATATGTGAGGTATATCGGCTTGGAAAAAGTAAAAATGACCAGATTAAATCAGATTTTCTGTCTAAACTAGCCCAAAAAGCAAGAGAATTAAAATTCAAATACTGGGTTAAACTAAACGCAATAAAGATATTAGATTCTGATTTTGATGTCTCTGAGGAGAACGTAGTATCGATAATCCAAAAACTTGAAAATTGGTTATCTTCTTCTAAAGATGTTGGAGAGAAGCTAACAATTGAAGATTCATTTGAATTCATTTTAAAAAGGATAGATGTGAACTCAAATCATTTAATTTGTACAGTTTATCGTCCAATAGAATTCAAGCCTGAAAAATTAATTCAATTTGAATATTTGAAAGATGATAATAATATAACAATTAAACTGAAAAAATACAACGAGATAATCAGAGAATGTAACTATCCATATTTTATAGCGATAGCCCTTGATTTTACAAGTGGCTTTAAATTTGAAGATTTTGACGAGTATTTTTTAGGAACAAAAGTTGGATTTGATTGCAATGATACTGATTATGAAACTTCATTAGAAGATAGAGATTATGGAACAGAATGGACAGAATTAGGTGTATTTTATAATAATCCTCAATTGAGTGGATTGATTATTTTAGACAACAATAAATACCATTTGCTATTAAACCCAATAAAAAAGCAAGCAATTTACAGTGATATAAATAAACAGACTTTAAATAACTTGATCAAAATATACAATTAAAAAGACTAATCGCCCAAAAAGCTAAAAAAGCCCGTCCATCAGGATATACTTTTTAGTTGAGCAAAATCGCGCACTGTTCGACCTGTGCTTCGACAAGCTCAGCAACCGATCAGGTCGGAAGGAAGTAGATGGACTTTTAGTCCGCCTGTTTCCGCTTATCATTAATAACGAACATATACAAGTCCTTGCACAAGCTTCTTTTCCCGGACAGGTCGCGACCTGTCCCTACGCGCTTGTCGGCAGAAAGCATACAAAGCAGGAAGGATGCAAAGGGTTGGCGGGATGTGGCAAAGAAATACTGATGAACGTTGAGCAAATGCCTGTGTAGGGACAGGTCGCGACTTGCATTGAATGGAAAAGACGCTAACGAACAAACGGAAATTAGCGCATTACAAATGCTGATACTCAATTCCGACGTGATCGGTTGCTGAGCTTGTCGAAGTACAGGTCGAACAGTGCGAGACTTTTGCATATAAAGAAGATATCAAAAGGGATGGGATTATTGAATCAATAAAAATAAAATCAATATGGATGATTTAAATATTAAGCAGGATAAAGTTAATCAGATTGATAACATAAGCCGAATTGAAACAACTCCAAGTGTTAGTAATCATAACACAAGAAGTGTATATACTGACATAGATAATTACAATACAACTAAAGTATACAATGAGTATGGACTAATTACAAAAATATATACGCGAGACCAGGAAACATGGGAATATAGAAATGACTTAGATTCTGTAAAAGAACTCATATATGATGAAAATAGAAACCTAAAAG
>JBJOOU010000198.1:0-29318 GCA_046051105.1 Bacteroidota bacterium | reverse complement strand
TCTTCCCATTCCGAACAGAGAAGTTAAGCCCAATAACGTCGATGGTACTGCCGAAAGGTGGGAGAGTAGATAGCCGCCGTTTTTAAGTCCTGATTACAGCAATGTAGTCAGGACTTTTTTTGTTTATGCACTTTTGGAACTGAATGCGCGATGTTGGCTCAGTGGCTTTGAATTCTATAGATCTAGGAATGGAACAATGGAAAAGGAAGTGCCAAGCCTATTTTTCTTTGATAGCAATAAGGATTTTGAAACAGGCACACAGAATGAGGAATTACTTTCTGTTGGATGATCAGTATGGGATGCTTTGATGTATTGTTGCAGTATGCTGTGAGGCGTAAAAAGAGGCTGTATTTTGAATTAATTGTCTCGTAAACAACAATATTAGAGTCTGATGGCGATATTGCATGTGTGAGGCTAAAACGAACTTAATGTGCGTGTGCAAATTGAAAGAAACAAAAAACTCCCATCGATTTGGAATACACCAATTATCGATGGGAGGTTTTTATTTATATTTGAATCCGTTTACTGTTTGTTCATTTCTTTAGCCCAGCTATCTTTCAAAGAAACCGTTCTGTTGAAGATCAATTTATCGGGTGTGGAATCCAAATCAACATTGAAATATCCAATGCGTTGGAACTGAAATTGATCTAAGACTTTTGCTTGTTGAAGTGAGCGCTCAACCTTACAGTTTCTTAGCACTTTCAGCGACTCCGGATTCAATAAATCGCGGAAATCACGTTCATCCGCCGATGGATTCTCGATTGAAAATAGACGATCGTATATGCGAACTTCAGCATCTAAACAATGAGTAGCAGATACCCAATGAAGTGTGCCTTTTACTTTGCGATTTGCATCAGGCATACCACTTTTGGTCTGTGGGTCGTATTCGGCATAAATTTCGATCACATTTCCACTGTCATCTTTTTTACAGCCAGTGCATTTTACAATATAAGCGCTTTTCAAACGAACTTCCTGGCCAGGAGTGAGGCGGAAGTACTTTTTAGGTGCTTCTTCCATAAAGTCATCCTGTTCGACGTACAACTCGCGTGTAAATGCGATTTCACGGCTTCCTGCTGTTTCATCTTCAGGATTGTTGATGGTTTCCATCAATTCTACTTTATCTTCGGGATAGTTAGTGATAACCAATTTTACCGGATTGATTACAGCATTCACGCGAGTCGCCGTTTTGTTTAAACTTTCTCGGACCGAATGCTCCAGAAGACCTATATCATTTTGAGCTTCAAACTTTGTATAGCCAATTTTATCGATGAAGTTGTGTATAGATTCCGGCGAATAACCGCGACGACGAAGGCCACAAATGGTAGGCATGCGAGGATCGTCCCATCCTGATACAAGGCCTTCCTGCACCAATTGAAGCATTTTACGTTTGCTCATTACTGTGTAAGTAAGGTTCAAACGATTGAATTCGATCTGACGTGGGCGATAATCAGAGTTTTTAAGCTGATCGATGTACCAATCGTAAAGTGGTCTGTGTACTTCAAATTCGAGTGTACACAAAGAATGTGTTACACCCTCGAAATAATCAGACTGACCATGAGCATAGTCGTACATCGGATATGCTTTCCACGTGTAGCCGGTTCGATGATGCGGATGTGACGTGATGACACGATACATGATTGGATCGCGGAAGTGCATATTGTGCGATGCCATATCAATTTTGGCACGCAAAACCATAGCACCTTCAGCAATTTCACCGGTGTTCATTTTTTGGAAAAGTTCCAGATTCTCATCAATAGGGCGATTTCTGAAAGGACTTTCAGTGCCAGGTACTGTTGGAGTACCCTTTTGCTTTGCTATCGTCTCAGCCGATTGTTCATCAATGTAGGCTTTGCCTTGCTTAATAAGCTCAACGGCCAAATCCCAAAGTTGCTGGAAATAATCAGAAGCGTAGTATATGTTAGCCCATTTGTATCCAAGCCATTGAATGTCTTCCTGAATGGAGTCTACATATTCGACATCTTCTTTGACCGGGTTTGTATCATCAAAGCGTAAATTACAGATTCCTCCATAATTGCGTGCTATCCCAAAGTCAAGACAAATTGCCTTGGCATGACCGATATGAAGATACCCGTTTGGTTCTGGTGGAAACCGTGTTTGTATTCTACCATCATTTTTACCTTCTTTCAAATCCTGCTCCACAAACGACTCAATAAAATTGAGTGTCTTCTTTGGTGCTTCATCCATTTTTTCCATACCTTAATATATATTTCTGGCTACAGAACTGAAAAATCAGGTTGATTAAAGAGCGTAGTTAGTGCTACATATTTCACAACTAATTACTTTCTGATGTCTTATCTTTTATCCACGACAGTTTGCTAAGACACAGATTTTCCTTTCTGTAGCGTTTTTTCCTTATTGTTTCAACACAAAAATAGTTGAAAATTGCGAATTGAACAATTGAATGTAAATAATTATGCAAAACTCATTGTTATGATGTTTTGAATTCATAAATCTTGTTTGATGATCAGCTGATTTATTGTTTGACCAGGACTGATTTTACTTCAATTATTGAAGTCCCATCGAAAATAAGGGTTTTAAATTCAATCTGTGAAGTATCGTTGTTAATTGTGCCTGTTCCTGATTTTATTTGGATACTACTATAGTCGAATGCCTTAGGCTGAACAGTAATGTTTTTGTCTGAAATTTTTATTTCGATGTCATTATTGCCATCATTCCCCAGATTGTAAAAGTTTGATAGGAGGAATTTTGATTTGTCTTTTTTCTCTTGTCTCATTTCCATGAAGTATGTTCTTGGATTTCTGGTGACAGATGTTTCGTAGCACTTGTATAATTTGTATACATCCGGCTCTGATTCAGAACAAGAAGCGAGTAAAGAAATAAATAGAATCGTGATAAGTACAAAAGAAATATTATTCGTTTTCATTGACTTTCTCTCCATTCTTATAGATTGTGGTTTCTAATAGTTTTCCGGTCTCGTCATAGGCTTTGGCTACTCCATTTCGTTCTCCGTCGGTGAATTGTATTTGAGTCATTACGCTGCCGGATGTGTAAAATGTAGTCCAAATCCCCGTTTTAGAATCATCCTGATATTTCCCTTTGTTTTTTACTTCACCGGTTTCGTAATAGAATGTCCATGCTCCTATAGCTTTTCCTTCTTTATAATTTCCGGATTGTTTCATTTTTCCATTTGGGTAATATACTACCCAAATACTATCCAGTAAATTATCTTTATAATATCCGGTGGAATACATTTTCTTGTTTGGATAATAAGCCTCCCATTTCCCGGATTTTCGATTGTTCATATATCCACCAGTCTGCTTGATAAGAACAGCAGTTGTATCGTAATATTCCACTTCCTTGCCTACAATCTGATCATTTTGATAGGTGCAAACGTTTTTGATGCGTCCATTCGGATAGTATCCTGTCATTTTTCCATTTAGCTTTCCATTTTTGTACACGCAGGTTTTGTTTACAGTTCCATTGGCATACTCTTTATAGTAATCGGTGAAAATGCTGTCGGGTAGTCCGTATTTATAAACAGAAAGTTCTTTTATGTTACCATTCTCAAAATACATAGTACATTTGCCATGTTCAACACCTTCAATATAATGTTTGATAAATCTCGTTTTTCCATCTTCGTAATAAGCCTTTAATTCTCCATGAGGCTTGTCATTCTGATATATGCCTGACTCCGAAATTTGACCGTTTTCGAAATAGTTGGTAAAAAGCCCGTTGATATGATCACCTACATAGGTTTGTTTCTGCATTATTTTACCAGACGGATAATAATAGGTAAGTGTACCGTTCAGTTTATCATTACTATAGGGGAGTTCTTGTTTTAATACTCCTGTGTCGTAAAAATCACGCCATAGTCCCACCAACTTATTATGGTTGTACATGCCGTCTTGCCATAGTTTACCATTGGGATGCCAGATGGTGTATTTCCCGTCTTTTACGATGCTATCGCCCACTCTTATTGCATAATAGTTTTCCTTTACAATTTTCTTTTCAGCATCGTAGAAGGTGGTGATTTTGTGTTGAGCAATCGAAAATAACGGAAGAATTAGTGCTAGCTTTAATAAAATGCCTTTCTTCATCTTGAATTACTTGTATTCTACAATTAGCTGAGTACCTGCCATTGGTTGTCGGTGCCCGTAGTCTAATATCGCAGCAAGCGCGTATTTACCATTCGGTAATTCTTTCGGAATCTGTAATTTGAATGTACGAGAACTTTCAGGATAAACAGTTCCTTTTGTACCAGGATATTTTTGTTCAGATGCTGTTTGCATATTAGCTAAAGCTAGTGAAATGTTAGCATCAATGATATTGTCTCCTGTATTTGTAACGGTTACTTCAAAGTTACGTTGTTTGTCGCCAGTCTTGGTCGTTTCTTTCAGATTAGCAATTGTGGCTTTATAATTATTGTTACTCTTGGGCGACTGCTTCACCTGAATAACAATGCGCGGTTTTACCAATACCCCTGTTGCCAGGTTTTTATCAGCGTCGAATGCTGATTGTTCGCGGGCTGCCTCTACGTGAATTAAGCACCAACGCGCCGAGAAACCGTCTTTTGGTACGGTCATTAATACTTCAAATTTGGCTGTTTGGTTGGGGTTGAGTTCTACGTATGAAGGGTTTATGGTTATCCAATCGGTGCAAGAGCGCTTATTCACTCCGTGGGGCACCATTTTTTTAGTGCCATCTTTCTCCATTAAAAAGTCAGTGACTTTTAGTGTGTATTTTTGTGGATGGCTTGAGTGATTGATAAGTGCTACCTCACGTTTTTGGATTTCACCGGGATCGGCATTAAAATTTAATAGTACAGGTGAAACTTCAAAGTCCTGTGCGAAAAGAAATGATGTGAAAAATAATGCAATCAGTGTGAATCTGAATCGAATCATGTTTGAGTCTGTTTTGTTGATATAAAAATGGAATGTTGCCTTTCAAGCTCTTTTAGAGCCGTTTTTTTGCAACACAAATATAGTACTTTGTTACAAAATACTTTCCATGTATATTGATATGTTTTGTATAAAAATCGATGTCTTGTCGTAAAAAATGCCTCATAGAGAGCGTTCTTACTGTTGGTCGAAATGAAAAAAGCTGCTAATGCAATGATTAGCAGCTTTGAATGATGATGAAGCCTCCTTTATAAATTAGATGCTATTGATAGCATTCAGGTCCTCAAAGGCAATTTGCAAGCGGGCAATTTCTGCTTCTTCTGCTTTGCGCAACCATACGCGAGGATCGTAGAATTTTTTGTTTGGTTTTTCTTCGCCTTCAGGGTTACCAATCTGACCTTGCAGATAATCGTGGTTTTTGGCTTCGAAAGCACGTACACCATCCCAGTAAGCCCACTGAGTGTCGGTGTCGATATTCATTTTTACCACACCGTAGCTGATAGCTTCGCGAATTTCCTCATGAGTTGAGCCCGAACCGCCGTGGAACACAAAGCTTACTGGTTTTTCGTCAGCCAAACCTTCTTGCGCTTTGATGTATTCCTGTGAGTTTTTCAGGATCACTGGTTGAAGTTTTACGTTACCTGGTTTGTAAACGCCATGAACGTTACCAAATGAAGCTGCAATGGTAAAGTTTGGAGAAATAGAGCTCAATTCTTTGTAAGCCAGGTATACATCTTCTGGTTGAGTGTAAAGCAGGCTGTTATCCACACCGCTGTTGTCCACACCATCTTCTTCTCCACCTGTGATACCCAATTCAATTTCGAGGGTCATACCCATTTTGCTCATGCGAGCCAGGTATTTTTTGCAGATTTCGATGTTTTCAGCCATTGGCTCTTCCGATAAGTCGAGCATGTGTGAGCTGAACAATGGTTTTCCGGTTTCAGCAAAATGTTTTTCGCTGGCATCCAGCAATCCATCGATCCAGGGCAAAAGTTTTTTTGCAGCATGGTCGGTGTGGAGTATTACGTGTACACCATAGGCTTCGGCGAGCGTATGAATGTGTTTAGCACCTGCGATTGCCCCCAGAATGGCAGCCTGTTGGCCTTCCAGTTTCAAGCCTTTACCAGCGTTGTTGATGGCTCCACCATTTGAAAACTGGATAATTACCGGCGCATTTGCGATTTTTGCAGATTCAATAACGGCATTGATTGTGGATGATCCAACAACGTTTACAGCCGGAATTGCAAAACCGTTTTCTTTAGCTACTTTGAAAATAAATTGCAGATCACTTCCTGTTACAACACCAGGTTTCACTGCATCAGCTATTTTTCCCATAATTGTTTTATTTATATTTAGTAATGAAATAGTTGTCTATTTTGAATACATTATAACAACGTCCGGCCTGAAAAGTTAGACCGGATGTAGAAAAAAAGCTTTAAAATGCCCTCTATTTGGAGTCCTACATTTTTTCAAATATTACTGTAGCTGAATTAAAGAGCTTTGTTCTGTTTCTCAAATTCTTTAGGCGTCATCCCAAACTGTTTTTGAAAGCATTTGGAAAAATAGGACGGGTTACTGAAGCCAACCATATACGCAATTTCGTTGATTCGATGTTTCCCTTCGAGAATGTATGCAGCTGCTTTTTTCAGGCGTATAAGTTGAATCATATCGTTGGGAGTAATTCCTGCCAGCGTTTTTATTTTCGAAAATAGTCCTGAGCGGCTGATGCATAAACTCTCGGCCAGTTGCTCTATGTTGAAATTCTCATTGTCAATGTTTTGATCAATAATCTCGTTTAGTTTTGCCAGAAATTGCTCATCGGCATTATTGACAGCAATGGTGGAAATAGGAACAAAGGGCATGTCCGAGAATTTCTTGCGAAGCATACGTCTGGATTCCAGTAGATTGTCGATGATGGCTTTGATGTGTAATATCGAAAATGGTTTTTCGACATAGGCATCGGCACCGCAATTCAAGCCCTGAATTTTGGAATCGAGATCCGTGCGAGCAGTAAGCATCACGAAAGGAATATGGCTAAACAGATAGTTGGCCCGAATTTTTTGGCATAGCTCAATACCATCCATCTTTGGCATCATCAGGTCGCTTATAATAAGATCAATGTCTTTAGTTTTGAGGCATTCGAGTGCATCAAGGCCGTGCATGGCTGTGAGTACCTGATACTCCTGATTAAAATTCTCGTAAAGGAAATTTCGCATTTCATCGTTATCTTCTACAATCAGCAATACCGGAAGAGATTGATCATGCTCAGTCGAAGAATTTGATTCGGTGTTTGTGATGTCATCTTCCATGAATTTTTCGAGATGAAATCGGTCGTTATCCTGAACTGTGGTTTGACTTTCGTTGGCATAGAGTGGCAACATGATACTAAAGATGGTTCCGTTGCCAGTGAGCGGTGAGCCAACTTCAATTCTGCCATTGTGTGCTTCGATGATACTTTTTACTAATGATAGTCCGATACCTGTTCCCTGCTTGCTGGTGCCCGGAATTTGATAGAAAGGATCGAAAATGCGCTGGCGTTCATGATCGGGAATGCCGCCTCCATTGTCTCGAACCGAAATTTCGAAGTAATTGTCCAGTTTGCGGCAAGTGAGTTCAATTTCGTCTTTGGTGTATTTCAAAGCGTTGGTTAGCAGATTGCTCACTGATTTGGTAATGGCTTCCTGGTCGATAACAGCCACAAAGGTTTTGTCGGCACAATGGAAGTTGAAACGAATGTTGTGCTGCTTATACATTGGTTCAAATCGCTCGCATACATTCCGTAAGGTGGTGTAAATGTTGGTACTGGCCTGATGCATAAGAAAAGAGCCTTGTTCTATTTTACGGAAATCCAGCAGCTGATTGACCAGATGGAGTAAGCGTTGTGCATTTCGGTCGATCACTTTCAAATCGTTCATCACATTTTCGGGAAATTTGAAGGTAGAGGCAATCGTTTTTTCCAAAGGGCCGATAATCAGCGATACAGGTGTACGGATTTCGTGAGCTACCATCGTGAAAAACTGAATTTTAGCATTATACACTTCTTTCTCTTTTTCCAAACTAATATTGCGAATGTCTTCGTCGTGTTTGCGTTGTGTTCTTTTTTTGTATACCCGTATTATGTATGCTAATCCGCAAATAATCAATAGACAGTAAATGAATTTGAAGAATGTGTTGAACCAAAAAGGAGGATGGATGATGATCCGAATGCTGGCTCCCTCGTTATTCCACACCCCATCGTTGTTCGACGCCCGGACTTTGAATGTGTATTCGCCGGCGGGAAGATTGGTATAGGTGGCTTTGTGTTGCGACACTATGTTCCACTCCTTATCAAAGCCTTCCAGTTTGTATGCAAATTTATTCTTCTCGGGCGTAACGTAGCTTAATGCCACAAAGCTGATGCTGAATACGTTTTGTTTGTAGTTGAGATGGACTTCTTCGGTGCGTCCAATGGATTTTTCAAGAGGACTATCGTCGGTAATGTCTACTTCTTTGTTGAAAATTTCAAAGCCCGAGATTGCTACAGGCGGTATTTGCTTGTTGGTGCTGAGTTGCGATGGGATAAAGGTGTTGAATCCTCCCGCACAACCAATGTAGATGGTGCCATTAGTACTGATAAAACCGGAATTTACCACAAACTGATCGCTCAGAAGTCCATCGCTGCGTGTGAAAATACGTGGCGAGCTTTTTTGAGGCACGTAGCACACAAGTCCACGGGCAGTAGTCAGCCATAATTGCCCATTGGTGGGGATGATGCAGCAAATGACTTCGCTGGGAATGCTGAGTGGTATATATTCGAAGCTGTCGGTTTGTGCGTTGTATTTGCACAAGCCGCCTGAAGTACCCACCCACATCATTCCTTTTTCATCAAAGGCAATGCTATTGACAATATTGTTGGGGAGTCCCGGAGTCTTATCATTGCAGTTGTAGGTTTTCCATTTTCCACTCGTTGGGTTAAACCGGAGTAAGCCCTTTCCCTGCGTTGCAAACCAAATATTTCCTTGTTTATCTTGTTTAATATCAATTGTTGTAACGTCAGTGTGGCGTACTCTTGTAAAATTGTCGTCCGAGCGGTTGTAGAGGTTAATGCCCGTCATGCTTGTCACCCAAATTCGGTTTTCGCGGTCTTTGAAAATGGAATAGATACTGCCGCCATCCAGCGTTTTTGGGTCTTTTTCGCTCGAATTGTAATACTTGAAACGGCCGCTTCGGGTGTCGAGCACGTTTAATCCACCTGAATAGGTGCCAATCCATAGTTGATCGTTGTCCCAGCAAAGTGCGTGTACATTGTGATAAGAGATGCTATTGGTGCCCGCCTTGGGTAAAAATGCCGAGAATAGCCCTGAGGTGGTGTTCAGTTTGTTTAAGCCACCATCGTCGGTGGCTATCCATATATTCCTGTTTTTGTCTTCGGAGAAGCGTCCTACTACATTGCCACTTACTGAATTTCTGAATTGTGAGTGGGTGAATCGTCCAAAAAGTGTACTGTTGGGAGCAAGGTAGTTGAGTCCTCCAAAGTAGGTTCCAATCCAAAATCCGCCTTCCCTGTCTTTGAAAATAGGGTAAATAAATTTATCGGAAATTGAGGTCGGATCTGTTTCGTTGGGTTTAATTAGTTGATGTTGAAGTGTATTTGTGTCGAAAATACTTAGACCATCATCAGAACCTATCAGAAGTACACCGGGCTTGTATTCGTTAATTTCGTGTATGTGCATAATACCTCCCGCTTTTTCTGACGATAGAAAAGGCGTCATTTCGGAGTTTTGCGTATTTAGGCGGCATATGCCTTTGTTCCATGTGCCAAGCCAGAGATTGTTGTGAGAATCTTCGAAGAATTTATAAGCAGTGAACTGAAAGTTTTTTACAGCAAAATTGCGAAAGCATCCGTGCCCCCGGTCGAATTTCAGGAGTGGGCTTTCAGGTGCTTTAGAGGCTACCCACACATTGTTTTTCTTGTCGACAAAAATCTGATTGACGTAATCGAATCGTGAAGCCCTGTTTTGCTCCATCAGCAAATTATATTGTTCCAGATGGGAGGCATTGTCTTTGATACAAAAAACACCTTGTCCATAAGTAGAAATCCAGATGTTTTTTTGTTTGTCCATCACCATATTATTGATGGAACTATTGATAGTTGTTCCGTCCGAACTACGTAATTCAACCCGACTGATTGTTTCAGTTTTTGGGTCGAAAACACAGAGTCCGGCATCTGTGCCCACATAAATTTTACCCGTTTTGTCTTCGAGCAATGACGTAACCAAATTGCTGATGATAGATTTCTGATCCTTGTTGTGTTTCCGAAACTCTCTGAATGAATATCCATCAAAGCGGTTCAATCCATTTTCGGTACCTACCCAAATAAATCCTTTTTGATCCTGAATAATGGATGTTACCGTATTGTAGCTTAACCCATTTTCTACAGTGTATTTTCTAAAACTTAAAGCTGAAGCAAAAGCATTGAAACAAAGCAGGAAAATGAAAAATAATAGCCAGTAGGAAGTTGTGGATTTTATACGCATGGATAAAGCTCTCTGTTAAACGAAATATGACCAAATACAAAGTGCAAGTATAGCACATTTTTACCTTACAAACCGATAAAATGATCCAAGATAATAGTAATAAAATCCATGATAATATATGATGTTGCAGATAGTGAGGTGTTTATGTTTTTGTGTGTTTTTTATGGAGCAATACTATTTTGGTAGTGGTTTAGACTATTTTGACAGTGCGTTGGAGGAGAATAGTTTTAATTTGCAATTACAAAATACATCGAAACAAAATTCAACTTTAGTAAATAATTATGAAACTACGCAATTGGCTGTTTTCTGCAGCCCTACTTGGAACGACCACCTTGTTGGCAATTCAACCCGAGCAAAAATCGCTCAACGATTCAGTGTTTTTATCATTAGCAGCTACTCCTCCGATGGGATGGAATAGCTGGAACAAATTCGGATGCAAAATAAGTGAGTCCTTATTGAAAGAAATGGCAGATGCTATGTGCAATTCAGGAATGAAAGAGGCCGGATATGAATACATTGTTATCGACGATTGCTGGCAAACAGGACGTGATTCTGCCGGAAATATTATTGCGGACAAAGAACATTTTCCTTCCGGGATAAAAAGTCTGGCCGATTACATACATGGCAAAGGATTGAAGCTTGGAATTTATTCATGTGCCGGATCGCTTACCTGTCAGGGCCGCCCCGGAAGTCGTGGATACCAGTTTCAGGATGCCCGACAGTACGCAGCCTGGGGTGTAGACTACTTAAAGTACGATTGGTGTTCCAGCGAAGGACAAAATGCCGAAGCAGCTTACCGGACGATGAGCGATGCCATTAAAGCTTCGGGTAGACCGATGGTATTTAGCATTTGCGAGTGGGGCGAAAATCAACCCTGGAAATGGGGCAAAGGAGTGGGACATTTGTGGAGAACAACGCCTGATATCCGCGACTGCTACGAATGCAAGTTCGACTGGGGTGGAGTAGGTGTACTCAATATTATCGATGCAGTGGCCGACCTTTATCCATATGCTGGGCCGGGGCATTGGAACGATGCCGAAATGCTGGAGATTGGTAACGGTGGGATGAGCTATAATGAATACGTTACTCACTTTTCGATGTGGGGAATGCTGGCGGCTCCACTGATGGCTGGCAACGACTTGAGGTCGATGAACGACGAAACACGCGAAATTCTTACAAACAAAGAAGTCATTGCTGTGAATCAGGATAAGTTGGGCAAGCAAGCAATTCGGTTTATGGACATGGGTGATCATGAAATTTGGTCCAAACCGCTGGCAAATGGCGAAATAGTAGTGTGCTTTATGAATCGTTCAGCCACCGATTGGGAACTGAATTACGACTGGAAAAAGAACACTATGTATTTTGCTACTGACATAAAAATAAATAAAAATGAATATGCTATTCGGGATTTGTGGAAACACAAGAAAATTGGAACCACCAATTCGAATACAATCCAGAAAATTCCTGCACACGGAGTGTTGATGGTTCGCCTTAGTTTGGCAACGAAATAAATATCAGTTATTTGTATGGATCTGACCAAATCACATTATCCCCTAATTATACGATTTTGTCAGAAAAATAGACAATAGTTTCATTCAATAGAAATTGAAATCAGTTCATTTGCATATCAATCCGACAATTAAAAAATCAGAATAAAAATGAAAATTTGCAAGTTTACCACATTAGCATTTGCTACCGTTCTGATGATGAGTTCTCCGCCAAATCTGAAGGCCGAGAATGGCATCAATCAGGTGCCTTTTACGAAGGTGCATCTACATGACCAGTTCTGGTCGCCCCGTATCGAAATCAATCGCACCGTTTCTATCCCTTCGGCTTTTAAAGAATGTGAGAAGAACGGACGATTCGACAACTTTGCATTGGCCGCGGGCCTGATAAAAGGTGAGCATAAAGGGGATTTTTCTTTTGACGACACCGATCCGTATAAAATAATTGAAGGAGCATCATACTCGTTGGCTGTGAAATACGATGTCAAATTGGATCATTACCTGGACAGTGTAATTAATTTAATAGCTAAAGCTCAGGAACCGGATGGATATCTGACTACCTGCGTTACAAATAAATGTACGCGGCTGAGTGGTTGGTGGGGAAAAGCCCGTTGGGAAAAAATCAATAGCCACGAATTGTATAATTCAGGTCATTTGTACGAGGCTGCCGTGGCTCATTTCCAATCAACCGGAAAACGTACTTTTTTAGATGTAGCTATTAAAAATGCCAATTTGGTTTGTCAGGTTTTTGGTCCGAATGAAGGCCAGATCCACCGTCCATCCGGGCATCCGATAGTAGAAATGGGGTTGGCGAAATTGTACAAAGTGACAGGCGATAAAAAGTACCTGGATATGGCCAAGTACTTTGTAGAAGAAACCGGGCGTGGAACCGATGGTCACCGACTAAACGAATACAGCCAGGATCATATGCCAATTTTGAAGCAAGATGAAATCAAAGGACATGCCGTGAGAGCAGGATATCTCTACTCGGGCGTGGCTGATGTGGCTGCCCTGACCAACGATAAAAATTATTTTGATGCCATTACCCGCATTTGGGACAATATGGCTTCCAAAAAACTTTACATCACAGGAGGAATCGGGTCGCGTGCGCAGGGCGAAGGTTTTGGACCTAACTACGAATTGCATAACCAACAAGCATATTGCGAAACCTGTGCCGCTATTGCCAATGTGTATTGGAACGAACGAATGTTTCTGGCTACCGGCGATGCAAAATACATCGATGTGTTGGAGCGTGCATTGTACAATGGTGTGATTTCGGGTGTGTCGCTGAGTGGCGATAAGTTCTTCTACGACAATCCGCTCGAATCGTCGGGTCAACACGATCGTCAGGCATGGTTTGGTTGTGCTTGCTGCCCGGGAAATATCACCCGCTTTGTAGCTTCGGTGCCTGGCTATATGTATGCCGTTGAAAGTAATAATATCTATGTGAATTTGTACGCACAAAGTAGTGCCAATCTGGAAGTGGGGTCAACCAATGTGACGATTACTCAAACCACAGGTTATCCATGGGCTGGAAATGTACAACTAGCCATTAGCCCGAAGAAAACTTCAAAATTGGCGATCCGTTTGCGCATTCCTGGTTGGGCGGAGAATCAACCTGTACCAACCGACCTTTATACATTTAGTGATGTGCAAACTCAACCTGTAGTGATTCGTGTAAATGGAAAGGTTGTGACTTATACCCGCGAAAAAGGCTATGCTGTTTTGGATCGAAGCTGGAAAAAAGACGACAAAGTAGAAATTGAAATGCCAATGCCGGTACGTCGTGTTATGGCCAATATGCAGGTGGAAGACGATAAGGCAAAGGTAGCTTTTGAACGTGGTCCTATTCTTTATTGTATTGAAGCTGCCGATCAGGCCGACAAACACGTGTTTAATAAATACATTCCGCTGAATGCATCATTTACAACAGAATTCAAAAAAGACCTTCTGAATGGAGTAATGGTGCTTAATGGAACTGCACGCCAATTGGAGAAAGATGGAAATAAGGTGGTAGAAAAGGACGTTCCGTTTACGTCCATCCCTTATTCTACCTGGGAAAATCGTGGAGCCAATGAAATGGCAGTGTGGATCCCTTACACTCCGCAAATTGTGCGTCCAACTCCCGAGCCTACCATTGCCTCGAGGGCACAATCTATGATGATAAAAGCCCCAATTCAGACCGGCGCAACGCTGATTGCATCGCCCGAAGAACCATCCTGGGGGGTAAATGATCAATGGGAACCTAAAAGCTCGGCTGACATCTCCAAACCTTATCATTACTGGTGGATGAAGCATGGAACAATTGAAACACTGGCTTACGACTTTGAGAAGGACGAAACAGTGTCTAATGTACAGGTGTATTGGTTGGACTTCGACCATTATGATGGAAATTTCCGTGTTCCCGAATACTGGAAGCTATACTACAAAGCCGGAAACGACTGGAAAGAAGTAGAAACAACTGAGACATATACAACACTGAAAGACTGCTACAATAGCCTGACCTTTAAGCCTGTGAAAACTAAAGGGCTTAAAATCGAAGCCAAACTTCAAAAAGGCGTATCGGGCGGTGTATTGGAATGGAAAGTAAATAATCAAGAGTAGAATCTTAAATTTAAAATAGTATGAGTAAAAAACTGAATGCAAATTGCTGCCTGAATAAAACCTTTTACAGGTTGGCAGCATGTACGTTATTAGTGGCCGGATGTAATTTGGGGCAACTAATGGCTAGTCCGGACACAGGCTACAAAGCAGATTTGGAGCAGCCGGTACAAGATGGGAAAACCATCAAAGGTAAAATTGTAAATGATAAGGGAGACGAGATTATCGGTGCCTCTATCAAAGAAAAAGGTACTACGAATGGAACTATCAGTAAAACCGATGGATCATTCTCTTTTTCGTCCAAGAGTTCTGAACCGACTTTGCTTATTACATATGTAGGGTACAAACCTCAACAAGTAGTTGTAAAAGGCAATAGTGCTGTCAATGTTGTTTTGCAGGAAGATAGCAAAATGGTCGACGAAGTAGTGGTAATCGGTTACGGTACTCAGCGTAAAGGCGATGTAACAAGTGCAGTGACAAGTATTAAGGCCAAAGATTTTACAACTGGTAAAATTGGCGATGCAGCCGAGCTTATCAAAGGTAAGGTGGCGGGGTTGAGTATTACCAAGGGTAGTGGGGACCCAAATGCTGAATCTTCAATTCGACTACGTGGGGTAATTTCGCTGAAAGGCTCTGCAACACCTCTTGTCCTTGTTGATGGTATTGAAGGTAGCTTAGGAACAGTTGCACCAGAGAATATAGCCTCTATCGATGTTTTAAAAGACGCTTCTTCAGCTGCCATTTATGGTACACGTGGAGCAAATGGAGTAATATTTATAACTACCAAATCTGGTAAACGCGACTCGAATACACAAGCAAGCTATTCAAGTTATATCTCAACGTCTAAATTCGGTAAGACACTCGATTTTATGAGTGCTTCAGAAATCCGTGAAGGCTTGACAAGTTATAACGATAAAGGATATGATACAAATTGGTTGGATGCAATCACTCGAAATGCTTTTACACACAATCATAATTTCAATGTAAGAGGAGGTACCGCTAAAACTACCTATTCTGCCGATTTTACTTACCGTAATGAAGAAGGTGTTATAGTTGATACATATAATAATGAAATGAAAATGAATTTCGATGTATCACATTGGATGTTGAATGATAAATTAAAAGTTAGTTTCAACCTGGTAAAGGGCTGGCATAAGAATAGTGCTACTAATGCAAATAACGACGGTGAGTCAAATATATATAGGCAAGCTATTTTGCGCAATCCTACTGAGCCAATATATAATGAAGATGGAAGCTATTATGAAAACTTCCAGATATTGAACTATTATAATCCAGTAGGAATGATAAAGGAGAGAAAAGGAGAGTATAAATCGGAGAATACGCGTTTGACGGGTAATATAATGCTTGAACCTCTAAAAGGTTGGCAGACAAATTTGATGTTAACCCGGAAAACCTACACTAATCACGACAAAGGATATTATACTTCAAAATTTTATTCTCAAGTGATGGATAATCACACAGGATATGCATATCAGTCGATGGGGGAGGGCTATACCGATAATTTAGAAGCCACTTCAAAGTATAACAATGCTTTTGGTAAACACCGAATTGATGCATTAGTTGGTTATAGTTATCAGTACGACGAAGATGAGGGTTTTTATGCAAATAATTATGATTTTCCACAGAATGATTTCTTCTTATATAATAACCTGTCGGCAGGAGCTGCTCTTAAAAATGGTAAAGCAGGAATAGGAAGTAATAAAAGCGATAGTAGACTTATCGGATATTTTGGTCGTATGAGCTATGGATATGCCGATAGATATAATGCCTTGTTAAGTATTCGACGCGAAGGTTCTTCAAAATTCGGACACAACAGAAAATGGGGTAGTTTCCCTTCTGTTTCTTTGGGATGGACTCTTAGTAACGAAGAATTTATGAAAGATATTAGTTGGTTGAATAATCTTAAACTTCGTGGTGGTTACGGAGTTACTGGTGTGATACCTAATGAACGATATCTGTCATTGACAAAGTATCTATCTGGCGACAGGTATTATTACGATAACGGTAAGTGGAAGCCAGGTTTGGAAGTACGTACAAATCCAAATGTCGCCTTGCAATGGGAAACTTCAAGAGAATATAATATTGGAGCGGATTTGAGTGTGTTGAAAGATAGATTAGGACTTACATTGGAATTATATTCAAAAACAACATCTGATATGCTTTTTGATTATACGGTTCCTGTACCTCCAAATTTAGTTTCAAGTATGATAGCAAATGTCGGGAAAATGAGAAATAAAGGAATTGAAATAGCCATAAATGCAACTCCTGTTACTTCAAAAGATTTCGAATGGAAAACTATTCTAACTGCTTCACATAATGTGAATAAATTGTTGAGTTTGTCTAATGAATTGTATCAATCTAAAAATGAATTACCGTGGGGTGGAGTAGGCGAACCTATTAGTATGTCAACTCATCGGTTAGAAGTCGGAAAGCCGGTAAGTAATTTTTATGGATTTAAATCAGTCGGTGTCAATCAAGCAGGTCATTGGTTAATTGAAGATCCTACAAATGGGAAAGCGGTTGAATTAACCGATAATATGCTTAATAACTCCAGTTATAAACAGTATTTAGGGAATGGCCTTCCAAAATATATATTAGGTTGGGCTAACACTATACGTTACAAGGATTTCGACTTGAGTATGCAAATGACCAGCCAGTTAGGTTTCAAAATTCTTAACGAACCACGAGCTTTTTATGAAAATAACTCGATCGCATATAATCGCTTAAGATCAGTAAAAGATGCTCCATATGGCGGTCAATATACATTATCATCTTCTCAAAAGCAAACTCTGGTAAGTTATTATATTGAGAATGGCGATTTTCTGAAACTTACAAATCTGACACTTGGCTATAATTTGCCTTTGAAAACCAATAAGTATGTTCGCACTGTGCGTGCATATTTGTCGGCCGATAATCTTTATTGTTTAACTTCTTATAGCGGCTTAGATCCGGAATTGTCAAATTCAGATGGAACTACTGCTGGCTTAGATAAAAGGGATAAATACCCAATCACCAAATCATTCACTTTTGGGGTTAATGTTACATTCTAATAAAGGAAAAATATGAATAAATATAAATTTTTATCCGCACTGTTTTTAGTAGCTTCTTTAGTGTCGGCGGTAAGCTGTACTGATCTTGAAGAAACTACTTATGATGTGATTGCTTCTGAGAATTATAGCTTTTCGGAAAAAGATGTTGCTAGTATGTTTGTACCTGTATATGCTAGTTTGCGAGATGTGTACTGGGGCTGGAATGGATTGTGTGATATTCAGGAAGAATCCTCTGATTTATACTGTACACCTTACCGTATAGGTATAGGCTGGGGCGATCTTTATGTGTCGATGCACAAGCATAAATTTAATTATGAAATAGACCATTTCTGGACTGCTTGGAATGGAAGCTATTCTGGTATTAATGCTTGTAATAAATTGCTGGCAAATCCAAGCGTTCAAAGCTCGGCTGCTTCTGTAGCCCAATTGAGAGGGTATAGAGCTTTGTATTATTACCTTTTGTTCGATTTATTCAGAAATGTTCCGCTTGATACCACATTCAATCACCCGAAAGGCTGGCTTCCAGAACAAGCAAAACCTATTGACACATGGAACTTTACAATTAATGAGCTTAAAGCGATTAAGGGAAAATGTGGTGACGATAATGGAATGGGACAGATTAATAACTATACAGTGAACATGATACTTGCAAAAATGTATCTGAATCATAATGCATGGTTTAATGATTATTCCGATAATACCTGGTACGGTAAAGCTATCGATGAAACTAACGAAATTATAAATAGCGGAAAATTCTCACTTGCTGCAAGTTACTCAGATAATTTCAAAGAAGATATTTCCAAAAGTCCGGAAGTAATATTTGGAATTCCATTTGCTGAAAAATATGCCGGTGGTAATTATTATGCAAATAAATGGATTGCAACTGCTGGGCGAGCCGCATTTAAATTTAATGGATGGGCTACTGGTGGTAGCACGGTATTGCCTCAGTTTCTTGATACATACGATAGCGAAGATAGTCGTTACGTTTCTTGTTGGACTGTAGGTCAGCAAAATGATGCAGACACTGGAGCACCATTATTTTCAGAAGGTTCGCCAGTATCATATACAAAAGAAATTCATAGTATTGATAATCCCGGCTGCTACCCATTAGAAGGTGGTCGTCTAATTAAATATGAAATACTTCCGGGCGATTTTGGTACTTCTTACGATGATGTGCCTTTCTTCAGACTTGCCGATGCTATGTTTATTAAAGCAGAATGTTTGCTCCGTTTAGGTGGTTATAAAGGCGAAACAGAGCAAGCTGCAGCAGATTTGGTAACCGCCGTACGACAACGCGCCTTCAAAAACAATCCAGCAAAAGCAGTTCGTACTGTAGCTCAACTTAAAGGTGGCAGCGTATATGCTTATGGTCATCGTGAAAATCAAGGTAAAATGGGAGAAGCTGACAAATGGATTACCACATCCGAAGGAGGTGCCGATATAGAATTAGGTGGTTTGCTCGACGATTTGGCATGGGAATTTGTAGCAGAACATCACAGACGTCAGGATTTAATACGTTTCCGTATTAATGGAAAGAATCAAAATGTATTCAATGGTAAATCCTGGTTCTGTAAAGATGCCGAAACAGATTTAAACGATAACCATTGTAATATATATCCAATTTATAAAGTATTCATGGATGGAAATCCAAAGTTAATTCAAAATCCAGGATATTCTAGATAATGGAATAGGTGTTTAAAATTTAATAATATTTAAAATGAATTAATATGAAGAAAAATCTAATATATGCCCTTATATGTTGTTGTACGCTGTTGATTAATTCATGCGTCGATAACATTGATGATGCATCAAGCAAACATAAATATCCCGAAAATGAGAATCCATACCTGAAAGTTAATAGTAATGCAATTGTTAATTCAAGTTTTGAATTCAGAGTTGGTCATTTTACACCAAGCTATATAAATCTTGCCGATTATGCAGATGTATTTAAAGCAAATCTTAATATGACTGTAGATCAGGTGATCGAGGGTGTGAAAAATAAGTCAATCGTATTTTATAATATCAATGTAATGCGTAACGCTTGGAATAAAACACCTTACACCAAGGGTACAAATGGATGGTATTATAACACAGCAGGGGGGATATGCACCGAAAAAGATACAACTGCAACTGCAAGTATTGAATTGGATGCTGCAGGAAAACGCCTGATAGTAAATGCACCAAATACGGCTGTCGCTGGGTCAAAAATATCCTTTAATGTAGGTTTTGCTATAGCTGGTGACGATTACGACAAATATGTGCGATTTTTAGTCAATGCCGCAATAACTGATCCCACAATTATTCTTAAAGAGATTACTATTCCGGCAGGCGATTATAATAGTTATAGTATTGACTTGAAACAATACGAGAGTACAATACAAACATGTTTGGGTATTACTTTAAGTGATTTCTTAGTAAGCCTGGATAAGGATGCAAATTCAAATACTCCAGGCATTCACATGTATATGGTAAATAAAACCACTCGTGTCTGGGACGTTACAAGTGCGTACACTGCAAGTGCTCCGGGGTATTGGATAAATGCTGACGGCGCAGTTTGTTCATGGGGTGCTACAAGGTTTAGTCTGTATGCAGAAACAAATACAACCGATAAAGTTTTAAATATTGGTAGAGCGCCAGGTCTTGCATCTGGTACAAAATTTACTATCAGTATTGGCTATCGTAATACTTCTGATATTACCAAATATTTCAGGTTTGTAATTACTGCAACGTTAGAGTGATAAATCACATAAGTTCTGTAAATGAATAATGAAACACTTCTGCATAAGCCGGTACTTGCCGGCTTATGCTTTACAATGGTTGTAGGGCTATTGTTTACGGCTACATTTTCGTTTGCCAGTTGTGGTACGGATAAGGATATTACAGCAAAAACGGATACCTCAGATACATCGAAGGTTATTGTTTTAAAATCGACTGATGTAAAGGATTACGACAAATATTATAAGCCAGAGGAATTTAAGAGTATGGATATGCTTCGCAGCGACAGTAAATGGTCGTTTGTACGATGCAAACAGTCGGCGCATTTCTTCATTTTCTGGGAAGCAGGCTTTGGCAGCGATCCAAATTCAGTGAAAGTCCCCGAAGCTATGCGCATCGATGTGGATGACATGCTTGCTAAGGCGGAGCAATTTTATGACATGAATGTCAATAAGTTGAAGTTTGCTACTGTAGGTAGTGCTAAATCAAATCTGGATAAATACAAGATGGAAATTTATCTCTTGTATCAGACCGAATGGCTGGCTACGGGAAGCGGATACGATGATAAAATTGGAGCACTTTGGGTGAACCCATCTACCTGTAAGCCTGTGGGGTCTGTTATTGCCCATGAAATTGGTCACTCGTTTCAATACCAGGTGTATGCTGATAAATTGCTTAACGGCGCCGCCAATGATTTTACTTCCGGATTCCGTTATGGTTATGGTGGCAATGGTGGTAATGGACTTTGGGAGCAAACGGCTCAATGGCAATCTTTTCAGTCTTACCCACTGGAAGCATTTGAATCCTATAATTTTGGTGAGTATATGAATAATTATCACCGCCATATCGGTCACGAATGGCAAAGGTATGCGAGCTATTTCATTCATTATTATTTGGCGGATAAATATGGTATTGATTATATCGGACGGATTTGGAAAGAATCAAAAAGTCCCGAAGATCTTTTGCTGACACATATGCGCTTACAGGGGTTAACGGTTGATCAGCTAAATGCTCAGTTGTATGAAATGGCATCAAAAATGGTAACCTGGGATTTGGATGCCATCCGAGCTAATGGAGCAAATTACATAGGTAAGCATAGCTATAAATTCTATCAATTGACCGATGGAACTTATCAGGTAGCTTACAGTAAATGTCCGGGAAGTACAGGGTACAATGTAATTCCGTTGAACGTTCCGGCTGCTGGTACAGTTGTTAGCACTACTTTTACGTCGCTTACTCCTGGTTCTGCACTGGCAAGTGGCGATCCCGGACAGTACAGCGAGGATGGAAAAACGCTGACGACTACCAAATATAACAGCAGTTCATTAACTCGTGCGGGCTGGAGATACGGTTATGTTGCCTTGCTGAACGATGGTCAGCGGGTGTATGGCGATATGAATCGGAAAACTGCATCTACTGTGCAGTTTACAGTTCCCTCCAACTGTAGTAGACTGTGGTTGGTGGTACTTGGAGCACCTTCTACTTATACTTCTTGTCCATGGGATGAAAAGGAAAGTGATGATGATCAATGGCCTTACACCGTAAAATTTGCTAATACAGATTTGTTGGGTAATATTACCATCAATCCGAATGATACGCCTACGGATTTATCTTTGACTTACAATTTGAGTTTTGCAGCTGATGCTTCGGCATATTCGGGTACAACTGTTAATTTTAATACCAATGGTGATATCACGAAAGTGGCTCAGGCATTGGTGATGCAACCATCGGCCATTGCTACCTCTTTACTGGCCGCCAAAGCCAGTCCGGCCGAAGGCAAAATTGCTTTCGCAGCAATTGAAAGCTCGGGATCAGCAAATTATAACACCACGGCCAATGGTTATGGATTTTGGTTCGATAGTTTCGGAAATGTGATCAGTTGGGGAGCAAGTAACGACAGCAAATTATTTGCAGAATTCACTCCGGGGGCATTCGAATTTAAATTTGGTCAGTATCCTGGAAAATGTAAAGCCGGTGACAATTATACAATTAAGCAGGCGCTGGTGTATACCAAAAGTAGTAAGCAATACATGATTACTTTGATCTTCAATGTCTTAATTAAGTGATTCGGTGCATAGAGTAAGCATCAAACTATCATTTTTGCACAGAGCATAATTTAAAATATGAAACGACTTAAGCGATATTTTTTTGCCTTTTTAGTGGTATTCCCAATCGTTTTAAATGCAACGAATCCCCTTTTCCCCGGCTATTTTGCCGACCCATCTATCAAGAAATTTGGTGATACCTATTATATTTATGCTACCACCGACGGGATTAAACTGGCATCAGGCGAGCCTCAGGTGTGGATGAGCAAAGATTTCGTCAACTGGACTTCCGCAAAACTGGATTTGCGCGTTCCCACAGGGCTGAATAATTGCTGGGCACCCGATGTGCACTTTGTGAACGGCCGGTATTATTACTTTATGGGCAATTGCGAAATGGGCTGTAATATTTATGGTTATGTGTCCGATTCTCCTTTAGGTCCTTTTGTGCCAATAAATGAAGGGAAACCGGTCATTCCCGCAGGAACATCTAAAGAGAATTTACCTGCGCTGGATGCGCAATATTTGGTAGACGATGATGGATCGGTGTATGCTTATTTTGGTACCTGGTGTACCTCTTTTGGTGGAATGGGCGTTGTGAAAATTGATCCAAATGACATGATCACCATTCAGAAAACCGGATTTATTCCTATTCAGCAGGTGCCAAAAGCTTTCGAAGCTGCTTATCCGATTAAAAGAAATGGAAAATACTTTTTGATGTATTCGTCCGGCGACTGCCGGCTAAGTTCGTATGCTGTGCATTACTCGGTGAGCGATAGTCCTTTTGGCCCTTTTGTGCCGGGTAAAAATAGTCCGATACTGGTGAGTTCTGCCGATGGGGTAGTGGATGGCCCGGGGCATCATTCGGTGCTGAAAGAGGGCGACGATTATTATATTGTCTATCATCGTCACGACAATCCGCACAGCACGAATGGTGAGTTTCGTCAGGTATGTGCCGATAAATTGATTTTTACGGATAGCGTTACCCTTGCTGCGGTAGTGCCTACTCAGCAGGGGATTGGTTATTTGGCTAAAGCGGAAATTACAGCTATCAATCTTGCTCTTGTTGCAAAAGCTTCTGCCTCATCTACTTATCGCCTAAAAGCGCAGCCCACTGCCTATTCACATGCTGGATACGATTATACGTATTCTGCCCAAAATGTGGTGGATGGAAGTTACGGAACGATGTGGAAAGCCCCAAAGGCCGGAGCTCCTCAGAGTTTGATCATTGATTTGGGAAAATTGATCGACTTAAAGCAAACACGCATCCGCTTCGAATACCCGGGTTGGTATTATTGTTATAAAATAGAAAGCTCTACAGATAGTTTACACTGGGCTTTAGTGGCTGATCGTACTCAAAATCGTGTGTGTGGTAGCCCAATGGTGGATAGCTTTAATCGTCAGGCTCGTTATTTGAAGATTACAGTGACCAATACCGAAAAATGTGGAGTAATACCCGCAATCTGGGAAGTGGAGGTGTATGATCAAACGCTTTCGTCAGTCAATTTTGATAATAAACCGTCGTCAGTTGCTCCCGTAAAAATTCCTGCTAAAAGCAAATTGGTAACCTTTGATGCTCGTAAACTTCCATTGGGAGTATTCGCAAAATCCGTTGTGAATCCAGGTTCGTTGAAAGGAGCGTTTGTGGCCGAAGGCACCCCAAAAGTGGTAAAAGTGGATGGCGTAAAAGCAATTGAGCTGGATGGGAAATCCTCTATTCGCTTGTCGAAAATGATGCCTGAGTGGCAGTCGTGGAATGCGCCATTTACGGTTTCGGCCTGGGTGAAAAATCCCGAAATTGGTTTTGGTGAGTGTATAATAAGCTGGACCAGTCGCGAGAATATGTTGCAGGGCACTTATGCAGCATTAATGTATGGAACTTCCAATTTCGGAGCAGTGGCACATGGCGATGGAGCAGTGGATCTACCGTATAAAAACATCCCATCGGCTAATCAATGGCATCATATTGTGCTGACTTTTGATGGTGCACTGGAAAATGTATATGTTGATGGACAATTAAATACGCAAATTCCCATCAGCTTATATGCGAAAAATGATGTGTTCCGTATCGGAAGTTCCGGAGAACCTACCGAAAACCTGACAGGCTATGTAGCTTCTGCAGGGTTCTATGATTATTGTTTGTCATCTGATAAAGTGAAACAATTATACATCACCACGAATCCATTTCCACATAAACAGAATAAATAGAATTTTGTGCTATCTTTTTGCACGATTTTTACCCTGATAATAATAAATGAAATTTTAAATTTGCACTTCAATAAATCAATATGAATTTTATGCGAAAATTACTTTTGAGTGGTTTGATTGTTCTGGGAATATGTGGACAAGCTCAAACTAAAAAAACTTCGGCAGGTTATCCCATCGATCCTGTACCTTTTACATCGGTAAAGGTGAATGATGCTTTTTGGGGACAACGCTTAAAGGCCAGCCGTGAAGTTACAATACCTTTGGCATTCCGAAAATGTCAGGAAACCGGTCGCTATGAGAATTTTGTGAAAGCTGCTCATCCTAGCGAATCTTACAAAGTGGAAGGTTTTTCTTTTGATGATACTGATGTTTATAAAACCATCGAAGGTGCAAGCTACCTGTTACAAACATATCCCGATAAAAAACTGGATAAATACATTGATAGTGTGTTGGCCATTGTGGCTAAAGCGCAGGAGCCTGACGGCTATTTGTACACCGCCCGTACCATGAATCCGAAACATCCGCACGAATGGTCCGGTACCAGACGTTGGGAAAAAGAGGAAGATTTGAGTCACGAGTTGTATGATTTGGGTCATATGCTCGAAGGGGCAATTGCTCACTATCAGGCTACCGGAAAACGCAATTTTCTGGATATTGCTATTAAATATGCCGATTGCGCTGCTAAAGCCATTGGCGACAAACCCGGACAAATTACTGTGGTGTCTGGACATCAGATTGCCGAAATGGCTTTGTGTAAACTGTATGTTCTTACCAAAGAACGTAAATACCTTGATTTAGCTAAGTTTTTATTGGATAAACGTGGCTACACCGAAAATAAATCGGAATACAGCCAGTCGCACAAACCGGTGATCGATCAGGATGAAGCGGTGGGACATGCAGTGCGTGCAGCGTACATGTACACCGGTATGGCCGATGTGGCTGCTCTTACCGGCGATTCGGGTTACATCAAAGCCATTGATAAGATTTGGGAAAATATCGTAGATAAAAAACTTTACATTACGGGCGGTATTGGTGCCACCAGTCATGGCGAAGCTTTTGGCGCAAACTATGAATTGCCGAATATGTCGGCCTATTGCGAAACCTGTGCGGCCATTGGTAATGTGTATATGAATTATCGCTTGTTCCTGTTGCATGGCGATGGTAAATACTTTGATGTGTTGGAACGATCGTTGTATAACGGTCTGATTTCAGGTGTATCATTGGATGGTGGCGGATTCTTTTATCCTAATCCGTTGGAATCGTTGGGTCAACACCAACGTCAACCCTGGTTTGGTTGCGCTTGCTGTCCTTCTAATATTTGTCGCTTCATTCCGTCAGTTCCAGGCTATGTGTATGCGGTGCATAATTCCGATGTATATGTCAATTTGTTTATGTCTAATAATTCTGCATTGACTGTTGCCGGAAAGAAAATTCAGCTTTCGCAATCAACAACTTATCCTTGGAATGGAGACGTGAAACTAACCGTTGTACCTGCCGGAACACAAAAGTTTAATCTGAAAGTACGTATTCCTGGATGGGTACGTGGTCAGGTAGTTCCGGGCGATTTGTACAGTTATTCTGATCATAAAAATCTTTCATACAGTATCAAAGTAAATGGTAAAGTTGTAGAATCGACGCTGGAAAAAGGATATTTCAGTATCAATCGTGCCTGGAAAAAAGGTGATGTGGTAGAAGTTCATTTCGATATGGAGCCACGTACCGTAAAAGCTAATCAGCAGGTTTCGGCCGATCGTGGTAAAATTGCGGTTGAACGCGGTCCGGTAGTGTATTGTGCTGAGTGGCCCGACAATGACTTCAACGTGTTGAGTGTGGTTATGCCTCGTAAACCAGCGTTTTCTGTTGTAAATAAACCAGAACTTCTATTTGGAATCAATGAGATTAAAACTGATGCTCAGGTTTTGAGTTACAACGAAGCTGGCAAAATTGTGGCTAAAGATGTAAATCTTACTTTGATTCCTTATTATGCATGGTGTCATCGTGGAAGTGGCGAAATGGCGGTTTGGTTACCCAATGAGTTAAGTGCTACCCGTCCCGCTATGCCAGCCAGTATTGCCAGCGAAAGTAAAATTTCAGCTTCGCAAATGATGAAAGCAATTTCTGCTATCAACGACCGCTTATTACCAAAAAGTGGCGATGACCATTCGGTACCTTATTACCATTGGTGGCCAAAAAACAATACCACTGAATGGATTGCATACGACTTTAATAGCCCTAAAACAGTAAAAAGTGCAGGTGTGTATTGGTATGACGATGCTCCCTGGGGTGGTTGTCGTGTTCCAAAAAGCTGGAAAATATACTATAAATCGGCCGATGGACAGTGGTTGCCGGTAGAAGCATTGAATGAGTATGGTGTGCAAAAAGGCACAACGAACGAAGTGCAGTTTAAAGCAGTCACTACTTCTGCTCTTAAATTGGAAGTGCAGTTGCCAGAGAAATATTCAGCAGGAATCTTTGAGTGGGAAGTGGAATAAAGATAGTCTAATACATACAAAAAACGTCAGTTGATTTTTCAATTGACGTTTTTTGTATATCTGGTAAAAGTTGATTTATTGCATAATTCCTTTACCTAAAGGCAGGATAGTGCGACCGTAGGTTTTGTTCAGCAAGTTACCGCCCATTGCATAGAAACCGATCATTGAAATAATCAATTCGGACCATGCTGCGATAGTGTGCCAGTATTCGCCACAGCCGAAGCTGTCCAGCGCGAGACCGATAAATAAAACGTCGATCAATACCATGATGGCGATCAGTGCTTTGTTGGTTTTTAGTGCAGCAATGGTCAGGAATACAGAGATGATCAGATATCCTACAAAGGCGAATCCGAGTTGGTGAACGTCTACAGCTCCAGCCAGAGTTTGTCCCAGTGCTCCCATTTTAATAGCCCATGACATAGCAACCGAGATCCAGAACAGTCCGTAAGCACCAAAAGCGGTAGCTCCAAATAAATTATTGTGTTTGAAATCGTAAACACAGGCCATCAACTGAGCGAAACCTCCCAAAAATACTGCCCATGGGATGGCAAACGACAGGCCGGTTGTCCATCCTAATTTTTGTGATGCGGCTACCAGGGTTACCATAGCTAAACCTAAAAGTCCAAGTGGAGATGGATCGGCCACCTCAATACGTACGTGAGTTGCTTTTTCTTGCATAAAAATTATTTGTTAATTACTTTGATTTGCCGCACAAAGATACTTCCAGAAATGCAATCTTCAAATACACAATTGGTTAATCATGCTGGATATTTTGAGCTTTTGTGTTCATTTTTTGGCTCTGTCCTTTTATTTGTGCATGAATATACTCCTTTCAACTATTTTTTTTGCTCATTTGCACATCACACACAATTTATTTACTTTTGCTTACTAATAGATCAAAGTTACAGAACAGTCTAAGTAATTAACCTGAAAGAAGATATGGCAGCATTTAAACGCATTTTGTTGAAGTTGAGCGGCGAGTCGCTAATGGGAGAGAAGCAATATGGTATTGATGAGAAGCGATTGGGCGAATATGCACAACAAATTTCCGAAATTGTAGCCATGGGCGTACAGGTAGGAATCGTGATTGGCGGTGGCAATATTTTTCGCGGTCTGAGTGGTACTTCCAAAGGCTTCGACCGCGTGCAGGGCGACCAGATGGGAATGCTGGCAACGGTTATTAATAGTTTGGCGCTTAATTCTGCACTTCAGGCTATCGACGTAAAATCGAGAGTGTTGACAGCCATCCGCATGGAGCCGATCGGTGAGTTTTACAGCAAGCAAAAGGCGGTAGCGTTTTTGGAGCAGGGCGAGGTGGTTATACTTTCGGCCGGAACCGGAAACCCTTATTTTACGACAGACACCGGATCGTCGCTGCGTGCTATTGAGATTGAAGCCGATGTGATGCTAAAAGGAACCCGCGTGGATGGAATCTATACAGCCGATCCTGAAAAAGATCCAACAGCCACGAAATTCGACGAGATTACCTACGATGAGATTTATAATCGTAATCTGAAGGTGATGGATTTAACGGCTACCACCATGTGCAAAGAAAATAATATGCCGATTTATGTGTTTGATATGGACACCATCGGTAATCTGAAGAAAGTAATGGCCGGTGAAAAAATCGGAACATTGGTGAGAAATTAATTTGCAGATATGCATTCGATACTTCAAAATAAGGTGCAGGAACTGATTACGCTTTGCGAACGCTACAATGTTCGGAGGATGTATGTGTTTGGTTCGGTATGTACAACTAACTTTTCAGAAGATAGCGATATTGATTTTTTGATTAGTTTTTCCGACATATCGCCTGAAGAGTATGCTGATAATTATTTTGAATTACATTATAAGTTAGAAGAAATCTTTCAGCGTCCGATTGATCTGGTTACTGAAGGCTCTCTTTCAAATCCATTTTTTATTAAAGCGCTTGAAGAAACAAAGCAACTGATTTATGCAGCTTGAAATAAAAAAATACCTGTTTGATATCCGGGAGTCCATCGAATCTGTGTTTGACTATCTGGGGGCTGAAAGAAATTTTTTGAATACAAGCAAAATAAACTATTGCGCAGAGCAGTGGAGCGGGAACTGGAAATAATAGGGGAAGCTGCTGGAAGAATTCTGAAGCTTGATCCGGATGTAAGAATTGACAATGCCCGCAAAATAGTTGACTTAAGAAACTGGGTGATACATGGATATGATAAAGTAGACGACGTGATCATTTGGAGTGTAATTACAAGGCATCTGCACTGTTGCACGAACAGGTGAAAGGTTTGCTTAATGATGAT
>JBJOOU010000197.1:0-31055 GCA_046051105.1 Bacteroidota bacterium | reverse complement strand
ACCAAAAGCTACCTACGATCATTTTTACAGAGAAGGAAGAACAAAACTCTCACAATCTGGAATTTATCCGAATCAATTTTGACGACAACTGCCTGACTACTATCCTTGAAAAGTTGTATGAGAAAAACATTCATTCTGTCATGGTGGAAGGCGGAGCCAAGTTGCTGAACAGTATGATAGAAGCTAACTTATGGGACGAGGCAAACATTGAGATTTCGAATGAATGTATCGGAGACGGTGTTAAAGCACCTAATTTACCAGCTTTACCTTCAGCATCCAAGCTCTTTGAAGGGCATCAGTGGTTAAGTTTCAAAAACAATAACAAGTAATAAATTATAGCACCATAATTCTCGTAAAATCAACATTCTATGACACGAGTTTTAGCCATTGCCTTCCTCATTTTATACATCTACACGCTGATTACCACTATATCAGTGTTATTACTCGAGAATCGAAATCCGGTTAAATCAATTGCGTGGGTATTCGTGCTTCTATTCTTGCCACTTCTCGGCATGTGGCTCTATCTGCTGATGGGGCAGGACTATCGCAAACGAAAAATCATATCCGAAAAAAGCATCCGAAAAGTAAAAAACAGACCTGTCGCATCGTTTGACATCAACCTTCTGGACACCTCCATGATGGATAACAACCAGTTAAATCTGATAAAAATGCTCTACCGCAATTGCGAAGCTGCGGGATATGCTTACAATAAGATACAGGTTTTGCCCAATGGCCCCGACACCTTTAAAGAGCTTTTCGACGCGATACAGTCTGCAGAAAATCATATTCATATACAATTTTTTATCTTCGAAGACGATCGAATTTCCAATCAACTAAGAGAACTCCTGATAAAAAAAGCAAATGAAGGAGTGCGCATTCGTATGATTTATGACTATTGGGGCAGTTTCAAGCTGTCAAAACACTATATCAAGACTCTACGTGATGCCGGAGTGTATACGCGCTCATTTTTGCCATTCCGCTGGCAAATATCCAGAACCAACAAAATAAACTACCGAAATCACCGCAAGCTCGTAGTAATAGATGGTAAAGTCGGATTTACAGGAGGAGTCAATATCGCTGACCGCTATAGGTATGGTGACAAGCTTGGCGAATGGCGTGACACTTTCGTTCGCATAGAAGGCGCGGCCGTACATGGAATTCAGTTGTTGTTCATGGTCGATTGGTATTTTGTTGACAGAAAACTGATTGTAGGCGACAAATATTTTCCAGAGCCTCCGAAATTTGACACCAATCTGATACAAATCGTAAGCAGTGGTCCCGATTCCGACTGGGGAGCTATCATGCAGGGGATTGCCTCGGCTGTGATGTCGGCTACTAAATACATCTACATTCAATCGCCCTATTTTATGCCCAACGAAACAGTTCTAAACTGCATCCAAATGGCGGCATTAAGTGGGATAGACGTTCGCTTAATGATTCCGATGAAATCAGATTCAAGATTTTCGGATGCTAGTACATCCAGTTATATGGGCCAAATCCTGGAGGCAGGAGTACGTGTTTTCAGGTACAAAGACGGCTTTATTCACAGCAAAGCCATCGTGATAGATGATTTCATTTCAATAATTGGTTCTACGAATATGGACGAACGTAGTTTTGAACAAAATTTTGAAGCGAACGCCTTTATCTATGATCCCAAAACATCTGAGACACTTCGGGATTTATTTATTACAGATATCAGACATTGCGAAGAACTGACGTTAGAAACCTGGTCGGCCCGAAAGCACAAACAAAAACTGAAAGAGTCTGTAGCTCGGCTATTTAGCCCATTACTTTAAAATTGATATAAAAAATTGGCTTCAAAAATGAAGCTTCATTGAAAATTTTGATTACTTTTGTGCCGCTAAAAAAAAGCGGGATGTAGCTCAGCCCGGTAGAGTACACGTCTGGGGGGCGTGTGGTCGCAAGTTCGAATCTTGTCATCCCGACCACAAAAAAGGCTTGCAAAATCATTGCAAGCCTTTTTTGTATCATCTCATGATGGTATTTTTATTGTAAATGCACAATGGACGAGTCAATCGCAACATATTTATTAGTCAAATATTCAATTCCTGAAGACTTACTCTTATAAAAGGCAAAAGGATTACGGGATAGCCTCCAGGCCTGAAACAGCCCAAAAGACACAATGACGACCACTAGCATTAATGAATAATTTGCTACTCTCTCTTTCATAACATATCAAAATAAGGTATTTTCTTTTACTTGCAAATCAAAGATTCACCAGAATCTTTTCGGTACAGACGTAATTATACGTAACCAAATCGTACAAATAACGAGAAAAATACATTTATAGTATAACAGAACCTAAAAGTTGAAGTTAAAAATACACATTTTTCAACACACTCAAAAACGAATCAAAAGATTCGCACTTATTTTCCCCATTCTTGAACTATTTAACTTCCAAAACATAATAAAAGGCATTCAAAAGTATGAATGCCTTTTATTATACGCTTAGATTATCTACTACAAGATCACTTTCGTTACAGTGTTACCTAACCTGAGAACCACCATACCTTTGTTGTGTACCTTCACTGCATTGATACCTTCTATTGACTTTGCAGAATACAGTTTTTGGCCTAAACTATTATAAAGTTCAATAACCTCACCTGCACTCGCATCAAAAATCAAAGTACCATTCACCACCGCCACACGCATAGTTTCAGGAGTCGATAGTCCGGTAGTGAGAGTATTTACTGTGATTACATTAGACTTTACAGAGCTCAAAGAAGTGTTCTTAGCTGTAACAGTATATTTATATGTTGAACCTGCACTTAGTCCGGAAATCACTTTCGACAAATCAGTAACCGTAAATGGCGAACCTGAAATTGGAGCTTCCGAAGTACTTGTTCCATTCGACGCTTGCGAAATCACCAAATCATCAATAAAGAAACGACCTTTAGAGGCTTGATTACCTTCAAGACGAATTATTGTCGCAGCATTACCTCCGGAAATACTCGCGGCAAATGATTTCAGTGTATATGATGCATCGTTTGATAAGCCTGAAATTGTTTTTACCAACACATTATTGACATACACTTTCACCTTGGTTGAATCACCGCTCCATGCCATGGCTTTGAATGACAAGTCGAAATTACCTGAATTCGATGACAAATCAACAGCCGGAGTTGATATACTACCCAAAGTAGTACTTGCACCAAGCTTGATGGCACCTCCAGCCTGGTAAACTTTCGCTCCGGTCCATCCGCTCACTTTTGTATAAGTATCAAGAGATGTCGCTACATCTGTAGCATCAGCAGAGGCATTGGTTGTTCCTTTGCTAAACCCACTAAAATCGTCAGACAACACTGTAGTAGAGTTTCCTGCGGAAACTACTGATGTTACATCAAGTTGATATTCAGTTGCACCTGACACCGCCGACCAATTGGCAGTGAAACCAGTGTTAGATATTGACGATGCTTCCAGTGCAATTGGCGAGTCGAGAGACGAAGTCGTAGCTGATGCCACCAGCGAGCGGGTTACATCAACCGCCCCGGCAGAGCTAAATTTAAGTTGAGCTGTATGAGTACCCACTGAAGTTGGATTGTATGTTACGGCTATCACAGTATTTGGCGCTGCACCTGCAGCCTGCAATACAGATGCCTGCGATACACTAAACTGATCAGCATTGGCACCAGAAATCGAAACTGCAACATCAGCAGTCAAATCGGAACCTGCAACGTAAAAAGTTTGAGCATCAGTAGCACCAGCATTGGCATTAAACTCAGGCGATGTCACTTCAGTAATACTAATTGTGGGGGCTACATACTGCGCCACGGTCAGTACCTGATCTACTGAAGTTGCCGCAGCATAATTCTCATTTCCCGCTTGCGAAGCAGTGATAGTAGTCGTCCCAACACCTGTTATGCTAACTGTATTTCCTGAAACTGTCGCAACAGCCGGATTGGAACTTGCATAAGACACAGACAAACCAGACGAAGCCGTAGCGTTTAAAGCAAAGGCAACATCCTGGCTTGTTTTTGAATCAAGCGCAGCAAAACTGATTGCCTGAGAAGCCTTGGATATATTTACTGTGATAGCTGCCGGAGTACTAACCCCAACGCTGTTAGTTGCAGTAATCGAGGCTACAAATACTCCGGTCTCGGTAGGTGTACCTGAAATCTGGCCCGTTGTCGTATTTAACGACACCCCGGCAGGCAGGCTTCCTGAAGCTATAGCATACGAAGAAGGTGAATTGGTAGCCACAACATTGAAGCTCATCGCACTTCCATAAACACCCGAAGTGGTAGCAGCAGTCACGACTGGCACCGAACTTACTGCGGCAGAATAAGTCACCTCTATTGATTTTATGTAAAGAGCTTTTGAGCTGGTTTGCGTCCAACTGATGGTAAGGTTTCCTGTTCCTGAGCCAACAAAAGTATAATCAGTGGCAGTAGCACTCAAAGTCTGCGATGAAGCCCCCGAAGAAGTAAAGGCAGTTGAGCCAACCGTAACACCCACATTACCAACTATACTACTAGCCCCTGAAGTATTCACCTTTACCGATGTGATAGTGCCAGTAAACGCCGAAGTGGTTAACGACAACTGAGTGGCAGGCGAACCTGAAGATCCGAACTGATGTCCTTTTGTAACATCATAGCCCCAATATCCTCCACCTGTAGCAGCGGCAGTCCACGAAGCTGTTCCCAAAGTTTGGGTTCCATATGCCGACCATACTTTTGCAGAAAAGGTATAAGTGTACGTATCGGCCTTTGAACTTAAAGATGTAATAATCGCAATTACAAAAAATAAAACTTTAAATAATGTAGTTCTTTTGTTCATACTGAATCAATATAATATTTACAACCATTCACGCGAATCTCTATTACGCGAACAGCAAAGATAAATATATTGCTCTAGAAACAAAATAAAAATACAGAAAATATCAGGTTTCAATTCAAAAGTGTAACACAACAAGACCAAAAGCCCATCAAAAAGCTACATTCATGTTACATATACGAGGAGGGAATATTATAAGTCAGATTCATTTTTGTATTCAAGAATATCCGCAGGCTGACATTCGAGCACTTTACAAATAGCTTCGAGAGTGCTAAACCGAATGGCTTTCGCTTTACCCGTTTTCAAAATGGATAAATTAGCAGGGGTTATATCTACTCGTTCCGATAGCTCGTTTAGCGAAATTTTCCGTTTGGCCATCATCACATCCAGGTTTACTACTATTGGCATCTTTGGTTCTATTATTAAATGGTCAAATCCTGTTCATCTTTCATATCTGTACCAATTCGCAATATCTCATTCATTATCAATACAACAATACCCATTATAATCGGATAGAAGTCTACAATCTTATTGTAAGTCAAATGATAATGTTCCAATTCAACGACTGTATTAGCAGTAAACACGTTCAACCATTGCAAAACTGACTCCAGCACACCTACAACCAGCAAAATAAATCCGATACGATTAATACGCTTCAAATTTTTTCGGTCAAACACTTCTGAGCGCTGAAGAGATCGAACGATTTTCACCACCAGAAATGGAATCCACACACTCAACACCATAACAATCAGCCCCACAACTATTGCAACCAACTGAGAAGCCACTCGGTAGGACGATTCGGGCTGTCCTTTTGTAGTCATTATTGAAACGGTATTCGGTCTTACATAAACCGGCTCCCCCGTTTTGAGATTCTTTTCCGTTTTTTCCAAATAGTTATTCATTTTAGGCGATACTTCCATCAGAACAAAATCATCTGTTTGAGAGTTGCTTTCTATCTGGAAACGAGCCACAGCCATACCATACTTCACTCCTTCATAAAAAGGCAACAATGCCCCCTGATAAATACTACCAAAAAACACTATCAACAGTACAAAACATAAAAATTTAATTCGTTTCATCTGAGAACTGCACTATTATTAAGTTTATTATTCACAAAGTCGATTTACGATTATCGCATCATCAACATGGATATACGGAAACATACAGCATCCGCATTAAAAAGTCGGTACAGGCGCAAAGAAACATGTTTTTTTCTGAATACAAAAGTTAATTTATCGATAATCAATAAAACTCAAGCCTGCGTAAATCGGCACGACAAATTAAACGACACCCAAAACATCCTCGTCAATCGACAACAAAGCTACTTATCCAACTCATTTAATACAACAAACCATCGGAAGCCTAAATCAAATAAAACACACTTGAACCATCACTTAGTTTAAAATACCTGATTTCAAGCATATTTATATAGACATTTGCAATTTTTCAACCACAAACCGACATCAATCTATAATTTTATTTGTACTTTTGCGAGCTTATTTTTACACCAACGGGCAATCTATCTAAGTTAGATCATCAAAATAAAGCACATCTAAATCACTTACTTTTACATCCTCATTAAAAACAAAGAGAAAAATGAAGAACAAATACGTTGATTTGATTGAACAAAGTTTCGAATTTCCGAACGATGAATTCAATGTAATTGAGAACAATCTCGAATGGTTTGATGTCCCTCTGATGGATATTATCAAACAATACGGAACACCTCTACGTGTGGCTTACCTGCCTAAAATCGGCCAAAACATCCAAAAAGCACGTCGTATGTTCAATGTAGCCATGGCTAAAGTCGATTACGAAGGAGATTACAATTACTGCTATTGCACCAAAAGTTCTCACTTTTCTTTTGTAATGGAAGAAGTATTAAAGCATGGCGTTCACCTGGAAACATCTTCAGCTTTCGACATCAACATCATGGAATCTTTATTCGAACAGGGTCACCTGAAACAAGATTCGTATGTAATATGTAATGGATTTAAACGCCCCCAATATATCGAGAACATACAGAACCTGATCAATCAAGGATTCAGCAATGTAATCCCCGTACTTGACAATAAATTTGAATTAGACTTAATACTCAAAAACTTCTCACCAAAGTTCAAAGTCGGTATTCGTATTGCAGCTGAAGAAGAACCTAAATTCGATTTCTATACTTCAAGACTAGGAATCAGATACAACGACATCATCCCGTATTATCTGAAACACATCGCTCCCAACCCACAGGTGGAGTTGAAAATGCTACACTTTTTCATCAACACAGGTATTAAAGACACGGCCTATTATTGGAATGAACTAAACAAAGCAGTGAACTTATACTGCGAACTCAAGAAAAAGTGCCCGCAGTTGGATAGTCTGAATATTGGTGGTGGATTCCCGATACAAACACACCTCGACATGTCTTATGATTACGAATACATGGCCGAAGAGATTGTGGCTCAGATCAAGAACATCTGCATGCAAAATGGCGTACCCGAACCTCATATCTTCACCGAATTTGGTTCATACACCGTTGGCGAAAGTGGAGCCATGCTCTATTCTATTGTCAACCAGAAAAAGCAAAACGACCGCGAGTTATGGAATATGATTGACAGTTCGTTCATGACGACGCTGCCTGACACATGGGCCATCAACCAACGCTATGTTTTCCTGGCCATCAACAACTGGGACTCGGAATACGAGCGCGTCAATCTGGGTGGTCTGACCTGCGATAGTGAAGATTTTTACAACGCAGAGGTTCACTCGAATGCGATCTTCCTGCCAAAAATGCACGAAGACCGCGAACAATACGTAGGCTTCTTCCATACAGGAGCTTATCAGGAGTCGCTCAGCGGATTTGGAGGCATTCAGCACTGCCTGATACCCGCTCCAAAACTGGTAATTATTGACAAAGATGAGGACGGCGAATACTTCACAAAACTATTCGCCAAAGAACAAAGTTATAAGTCCATGCTCAAAATATTAGGATATTGATCCGACCCAACTACACAAAAAAGGCTTTTCTGCATCTTCAGAAAAGCCTTTTTTGTACATATACACTAAGATCCTAATACCCGCTGGCAAGGATATCAACCAAATGAATTCCCTTCACCGCCATTTTATTTTTGGAACAATAGCCATTAATATTCATCAAACAAGAAGCTTCGGTGCTGACAACATATTCAGCCCCTGTGGCAATTGCATTCTGAACTTTCTTCTCGGCCATTGCCACCGAAATAGCCGTATTTTTCACTGCAAATGTGCCGCCAAAACCGCAACAAGTCTCACTCTCTTCCATCTCAATCAGCTCCAGCCCCTTCACCTTCGACAATAGCTGACGAGGCTCATCTTTCACACCATACTCCCGCAAAGCCGAACATGCATCATGAAAAGTTACTTTGTATGGAAATTGCGCACCCAAATCATCAACTTTCAGCACATTGACCAGAAAATCGGTCAACTCATAAATCTGAGGTTTAATCTTCTCCAGTTTTTCCATTTGCTCAGCATTACCTTCAAACAATTTGTGGTAATGATTGAGAATATAGCCTGTACACGAACCAGAAGGGGCAACAATGGGCATTTCGGCATTAAAGTCATTCATAAACTTCTCAGCCAACACCGCTGCTTCTTTCCAGTAACCACTATTGAAAGCAGGCTGTCCGCAGCAGGTTTGTTCAGGATTGTAATGCACTTTACATCCGGCTTTTTCGAGTACTTTTATTGTATTGAAACCAGTTTCGGGATACAACTGATCGATGAAGCAAGGAATAAATAATTGAATATCCATATATAATAAAAACGATTTTCTAATAATTAATTTCTAAATAAACGGGCAAATGATCGGAATAACCTCCCTGATACTTTATACCATTATAGGTTCGAAAAGGCTGCTTACCCAAATAGGCCTTATCGTCTTCGAGCAAAAAATCGGGACTAAAAATATGCGCTTTGTTCTGCGAAGTATGCACCGCAGCTGATGAGCGAAGCAACGCCCCCGACACTATCAGTTGATCCAAAATGCCCCATTCACCGGCATGTTTGTTGGTACCCAGACCTTTTTTCTGCATGGCATCCATCAGATTGTACAGTTGCGCACCATCCGGATTTGACGATACAGGTAGCGCTCTTAACCCCTCACAAAGGCTTTTATCCAAGGGGAAATCATTAAAATCGCCCATGATTACAATTTTTGCAGAGGGCGACTGATGCATAATGCTATCCACTTTCAGTCGTACTTGTGAGGCTACAAACATTCGCTTTTCTGTCGACTCTAATTCACCACCCAGGCGGGATGGAAAATGACAGACGAAAACATGTAAGGTATCGCCCTGCGGCATTTTGCCCGAAACGAACAAAACATCCCTTGTACGCGATGCCGGAGCAAACGGAAAATGAATACGGATAGGCTCCGAATGAAACGGACGAAACTTATCGGGTTGATAAAGCAAAGCCACATCAATGCCCCGCGGATCGGGTGATTCAAAATGAACAAACTTATAACCGAGATTTTTCAACGGAGAATAAAAGACCAAATCACGAACACATTTTGCATTTTCCACCTCGCACAAACCTACGATAGCAGGAACCTCCCACTCACCAACGCTCACAATCACTCTTGACAAATGTCGCTGCTTTTCCTGATACCGTTCGTAGTTCCAACCCCTTACTCCTCCCCGATTGAATTCAGCATCATCGGTCAACGAATCGTCCACACAATCGAAGAAGTTCTCGGTATTGTAAAACATTATTTTGAATTTGTTTTGCTCTACCGACTGCCCAAAGACAGCATGTACAACAACACACAAACTGATCAACAAGCGTGCTTTCATAGATAGTCACATTTTCGATTTTTTTATAAGGCCTGACAAAGGTATAAAAATTTAGCTATTTCACGGCCAAACGATTACAGGAATGAAGCAAAGAGCAGAAAACAAAAAAGGTCAGCAAAATGCCAACCTTTCCATTTTTCTAGAACGAATAATTCCACCCAACGCCTCCATAAAGCACAGCTTTAGGCGACTTCACCTGCACCTCCTGATCGTACCTGAGGAAAAATTGCCAGGTAGTGCTCTCCGAAATCCGGTAACGCACGCCCCCTTCAGTACGAAACATATCCAGTAAAAAGCCTCTGGTGTTATTCAGCGGACACATTATTTCTTCCGACAAATATGGCTTAACAGGCGACCCAAAGATAGTATATACAGCCTCCAGCTTGTTGCGCCACACATATTTGGGATTGAATTTATAGTCCCCTCTCGACTCATCGCGCCAAGTCGATTGTATTTTCGATCGAAGTTTCAGTGCAAAAGGATCGATTTTTTGCTGCAACGACAAGGCAAATGCCACCCTATGGCGAGGTTCGAACCAGTTAGTTTGATTGTAATACAAGAAATCATACCCGACATCTGCTTTCAGCACCTTTCGGATGAGGGTGTATTCCAAGTCTACAGAGGTAGCGGAGCGGTCGAGTGCCGAGAATTGATTATTGAACCTCAACTCCTGCGAGAAGCCCCAATCCAAACCAGACAGTAAATTGCCCGACAGATTGATCGCACCAATTCCTCCTGCATCGGTAAGCTGCGCACTTAGCGCAGCAGGAATGCCGATGAACAAGAGGAATAAAAGTCGTTGTGCCAACCCCCGAAACATTAGGAAAAGTCGCTTAAACGGGTGATCGAATCTATCGTATTAGGCATATTATTCTCAGGACGATAATATATTTTCACGAAAGCAATATCCCGCAAAAAGTCGATATGTCCCACCTCAAAACGGATAATTTCCAAACCGGTTCGCTGTTCCAGATCGGCCTTCATTTCGGCATACGATTCAGGCTTAATAAGCTCAATTCGTTCGTACAAAATTGCTTTTGTGGCAGTATGTTGTACAAATCGCTTGCTTTCGAGCAATGCAATGGCACCTACAAAAATAAGGTTGGCCGCCACTACTTCGGAGATACTGATGGTCATAGCCAAACCATTGATTACCGAAATACCAATAATAACGAACAAATAAGTCATTTCGCGGATAGAAACCTGTTCCGTTCGATATTTAATAATGCCGAAAATAGCAAAAAGCCCCAGTGCCATACCTATTTGCAACTTCACAGAATCGAGCAGGAAGATAAGCATGAAAATTGTTACAGCAAACAAGGTAAATGTAAAAAGAAACTCACGTCGGCCATTTTTCCGATAATAGAAATAGCGGATAATAATCCAGCAGATCAGCATATTGAATCCAAAACGGATAAGCAGCTGAATAAGTGCGTCGTCCTGAAAAATGGGCACCCCCATAAAGTCGGGGCCAGTAAAACCTTGCGATCCATACTCTTTAGCAATGGTTGGGTCAAATTCGGGAAGTTCAGATTGTTGTAACATGATTATTCGTTATTTTATTGATTTTTCTGATTTTAGTTTTAAAACGATTGGTTTTTACATCGTGATCAACCAGGCTCATCCCCAGACAATATTTACTCATGCTTCCGGGACGGATTTTCAGTTCATTGAGATATTCCCTGAAGTATGATTTTGACGCTGCATCCTGCTTCATCTCAACGATAACCAAACCAGCATAAGAGGCAGTTTCCATGGTATCTACGCTCCTGAAAGTGATTCCCAAATCAATGGTTACCCTTTCGGTTTGAGCCTTATCCACCATCGTTATGCGCTGAAAATAATTCTGCAACTTAGGAACAAAGGTTTCCGATTTATAAGAGGTATTACCGTCAACAAATTCACGTTCTTTTTCATCGAGAACCATTTTGTTGAACATCTCTGTAGAAATCTTAATCCTGTTTTTTCGGGTAATCCCCTTATTGCTTTTATCCTTGATTTCCAGAAAAGAAAGCCCTGAGGTCATATACGTTCTCATCCTCACCTTGTATCGGTTCAGTTTTCCGTTGTGGTGTAAGGTGTACATTTTCGCATCAGTCGTATCAAAATACACACTGGAATAGGGCAACATTCGCCGTTCCTCAATTTCCACGATCCGATAATGCTCAATGGCTTTTTCGAGAATAAGCGGAAGCATTTCGAGGCCAACTACAAACTTGGTATCTACACGCTTCATCAGCTGAACCTTATCCATCTCTTTTAGCGAAATCGGTTCGAATTGTTCCAACAATGATACAAAGCGGGTCTGATTTCCTTCAAAAATATCAATCGCCTCAGCGGGTATATTGATATACCTTTGTCGAATAGAGTCTTCCATTGGGTAAGTAATTATATTGCATCTTTTTTGTCCCATCTGCGTTGTAGGTGTATTTACGGATACGGGTTATTTTGTTCCGGTCATCATACACCACCTCTTTTACACACAGATTATTGTTATCGTATTCAAAAACGACTTTTTCTCTCTGCCCATAAACAGCATATTCAACTTCTTCCACCTTTAAGCCCAGTGCATTGTACACTGTAAGGTGATCCATCCATTTGCTCTGACCTTTTGCATCTGAATTGTATTCTCGCACTGTCAGATTTTTCCTTCGCTCACGTTTTTCATCCAACGATTCGGGCGATTGAGCATAAGTATTTACGGTACACCCCACCAACAACAGCAAAAGAATTAAATAGTGAACTTGATTTAACTTCATAACTTATATACGTATTATTTTCTTTGAGATTTATGATTGTACGCTATTAACTATTTATTGTTACCAATAACTTTTTCGACAATGATTTGATTTGACCTACGTTCGAAACACTCACTGTATCTGCTACAGGTATCAGCGTTTCAGTAACCGGAGCTTCAGTATACGTCCATACCACATAGGTGCCCGGTTGTAGATTTTGAAAAACAAATACTCCATTTACGCCCGTGCGCACTTCGTCGAACTGATAACTGCTTTCGATATGGCGGATATACACCCGCTGGTCGTAACCTGCGGCATAAGCCGTATAATAATAATCGCCTGACGATTTGTAGTAATGTCGTACCTGCACGATACCTTTTATATAAGACGACAGATAGGATTTGCCTTCGTGAATATAAATATCTTTGCAGGTGCTGGTTTTTCCCGAGCTAACAGAAACAGTATCCCAAACAGCCTGTTTCGCTCCGCTAGTCAACGAGCTATAGGCATACACTTTATAAGTGCCTTTGGTCAGGTATTCGAAACGATAAAAACCATCGTAACCGGTTTCCATCTTATCGCCATAAATGGGTTGATCGCCATAAACGATATATACATCCTCTTTCGAAGCCGGAAATGTATCTGCTTCAAGAATCAAAGAGTCGTTGACGAGTGAGTAGCTGTTGCTGGGATGTAATACTTTGTAGACCTTTCCCTGAACGGTAGATTTTCCTCCCTCACCCTCCTCGGTATTACAGGATACTACAAAAAAACTCAGCAATAATAATGTGGATAGAATGTTTGATTTCACTATATATTTCATTTAAGATTAGCAATAACACTGATAATTAGATATTAAATCTAGCATTCAACAGCCTACAAGATTTAACGACCATTTCATTTCAGTTACACAAAAGTAATTTTTTTGCAGTCATGACAAAAAATCATTTCAGTGGAAATGCTGTTTTTCCCTGTTAATGCACATTTTTGAATAATTTTTACCCTGAAACGATTGGGCAACACACATAAAAACAAAGGTAAGAAGCACACAAAACAAAGACTGGCTATCGGACAAGCGACAGTTTCAGCTGATCGTTTTCGACCAACGTACCATTATCCAGCAGGAAACGCACCACACGAAGCACTTTGGCCTCGTCGGTGGAGGGGAATTTTTTGAGCAAGGCATTCGAACTAAGTTCTTCGACCTGAACGTAGTCTTTTATCTCTGCACTCACCCGCTCAAACACTTCGGGTGTGAAGTTATTCTCTTTGTTTTTGAGGCAGACATCGCACTTTCCGCAGGGAGCCGCAGACTTTTCGCCAAAATAGCTCAGCAAAATCTGGCTACGGCAATGAAGGTCGTTTTGTGCATAGTCCAACACACTTTTCACCTGAGTAATGTAGCGTTCGCGACGGTCGTCATAGGCTTCTTTGGTGAGCACCACCCGCGAAGTAGCCTCGCGCTCGCGCACAAAAGTGAGATAGGGCGTTTTTTTACGGGGGATAAACTGAATGATCCTGTCTTTGGCCAGCCCAACAAGTTGCTGGTACAATTCGTCGGTCGTCCAGCCCAGGCGCTTGGCGATGGTTTCTTCGCTGATGGACGCAAAATCGGTAAACAAACCCGTGTACGACCGCAGCAACACATGTATCAGTCGTTCCTGCTCAGGGCTGTGTTTGAAATTGTACAGTTCATCTTTGTGCACAATAAACAACACCCGCGACGAATTGTCCTGCTCGTCGGTCAGCTCCAGATAGCCCGCCTGCTGCAACAACTTGATACTGCTATGAGCCTGAAGTATGGGCAATTTAAAGCGGGTACAAAAGTCGCCAATATCAAAAGCAAACACCGCATCGAGCCCCGAGCCAACGCCCAGTTGCAGATAATTGCCCAAAGCTTCGTACACTTTGATGATCATTTCTTTGCCCGGAAAATTATCGCCCACGCGTTTGCGCATTTTCAGCGCATCGCCATTGTTGTAGAGCAATACGGCATAGGCTTTTTGCTCGTCGCGACCGGCTCGCCCTGCTTCCTGAAAATACGCTTCGAGCGAGTCGGGCAAATCCAGATGCACCACCGAGCGCACTTCGGCTTTGTCAATCCCCATCCCAAAAGCATTGGTAGAAACAATCACCCGCGTTGCACCCGATTTCCATCGGCTCTGTCGTTCGTCTTTGGTTTCGTTTTTCAGTCCGGCATGAAAATGCTCGGCCGAAATGCCATTTACGTTCAGAAATTCGGCTACTTCCTTGGTACGTTTGCGGTTGCGGACGTACACCACCGAAGTACCGGGCACCGAATGGAGTATTTTCAATAAATGTTCGTCCTTGTTTTCCACCGTGCGCACCACATAAGCCAGATTGGAACGGTGGAAACTCTTGCGGAAAACGTTTTTCTCTTTAAATCCGAGTTTATCCTGAATATCGTCCACCACCTCGGGCGTAGCCGTGGCAGTAAGTGCCAGCACAGGTACGTCGGGCAGCAATTCCCGAATATCGGCAATGCGCAGGTAGGACGGACGAAAATCGTAGCCCCACTGCGAAATGCAATGCGATTCGTCCACGGCGATCATGCACACAGGAATGTGTTTCAGTTTCTGCTGAAAAATCTCTGTGCCCAATCGTTCGGGCGACACATACAAAAACTTATAGGCATCAAAAGCGCAGTTCTCGAGGGTGCGCAAAATAGCGTCGTGCGTCATGCCGGCATAAATAGCCGCCGCCGGGATTTCACGCTTCCGCAGGTTATCCACCTGATCTTTCATCAGCGCAATCAGTGGCGTCACCACTATACACACCCCCTCCATGGCCATGGTAGGCACCTGAAAAGTAAGCGACTTGCCCCCACCCGTTGGCATCAGCCCGAGCGTATCGCGTCCCGAAGCAATACTCCGGATAATATCGCCCTGCAGCGGGCGAAATTCGTCGTAGCCCCAGTAACGCTTCAGTATGGACAGGTATTGTTGCATTGAGTGATAACTACCCCCAGCCCCTAAAGGGGAGCAGGAAATGAAAGTTGACTAAGAAAATCGCTTTGTGTATTCACATCACCTTATAAAGGAAAAGGGGTTTTTTCATCCTGAAAATACAAAGTTGCGCAAAGCTACGCAAATAATCGTGTTTATCAGAAACCGCTTGTTAGGTTTTATTCTACTTTTTCGGGCTCTACATCCGTCGATTTCTTTTTACGGCTACGCGAAGTAGGAGCAATTTCCTGCACAAAATAATAGGCCGACTCCCATCGTTCATCCACCGAACTCATCGCTTTGACGAAGTTGAGGTAATTACGCAGGGATTTTTCCAGCGGTTTGCGCAACTTTGTAGCCGTAGGCAACCCACGCAACTCCGCATTGGCCGAAAACTGTTCATCCATTTTCGTTTCAAAAGTAGTGAATCCCTCTCCCATCAGTTCAATCATTTCGGCAATTCCCAATCTCACCACCCGCTCGTGCTGTTCGGGTGTAGCCAGTTCGCTTAAGACATGATTGAAGTCCATCGTTTTCGAGAAATACGAATCCTGAAATACCTTTTTACCTTTCAATACAAACAGTTTCAAAAGCTCTTTAGCATCGGCCTGCCCACTAAATCCGGTCGCCTTCGACATGCCCCGCAACACCATGCGCACCGCCATATACCTTTCAATCCTCAACGCATTTGCCTTTGCCACCTCTTTGCCTTTACCGCTATAGGCGCGCTTATTCATCACCGCCCAAAATTGATCATGCTCCACACGCAGGGATTCCACCAAAGGATGATTTTCGATTAACGCAGTCGCATTTCGGTCGTAATAGTCCAAAAGCTGACTACAAAAAGCACTCAAGCTAATTACACTCAATCGGGAGAGATTTGTTTTCATATACAATCATTTAAAGATAAATATATTCTAATCAATGTAATTCGTCGGTAAATATACTATATTTATATGATAACGAAATACATAAACATTTATTTAGAACACATATACATTATCATATTATCATCATGCATCTTATTATTTTATATATTACTTTCAATAATCATACATTGCATTTCATTTAAATATAAATACATTCTAATGAAATGCAATTACAGAAATGCTGTTTATATTTATAATTGAACCAACCGACAAAAAAATCACCTGACAGAGATCGAAAAATCTGTCAGGTGAATGATTGGGGATAATGTAGGACTTATAAAGCAGAACAAAAGACGCAAAGACTTCATCAATTGCAAAAGACAATGAAAGCAAATAGTACTTATTTTAATCTAAACCTCACCGGCAAAGTATACCATACCGATACATTTTTTCCTTTCTGCATGCCAGGAGTCCAGACAGGCATACTTCTTATCACTCTCAATGTTTCTCTATCACATTCGGGACTCAACGACCTCAGAATCTCGGGGCTCTCCACCTTCCCGTCTTTATTCACCAGAAACCTTGCATAAACAGTACCCTGCACCATCGCTTTTTGAGCCTCAGCAGGGTATCTCAGATTAGAGCTAATAAACCGAAAAAGCGCTATATCACCCCCGGGGAATACAGGCATTTTTTCTACAACATCGTATTGCTGGGATTTTCTAATAGAGTCCGTCGTCAACACCGATGCAGCATTCTTAAGACTAATCAGTACTACACCATTCTTACCTTTATCGCCGTATTTCATCAACTCCGACATATCTTTTATCACATTTACTTCTTTTATCTGTTTTTTGTCGATGCCATCCAACTCCGCCTTACTCACTTCTTTTCCATCTACAAAGTACAATGGCGAAGGCTTTTGGGCAGGCGACTCACCGCTACTAGTGATTTTAAATTTAACGGGCAAAGTATAATATACCGACACATTTTTTCCATTCTGCTGTCCGGGTGTCCATTTGGGAAACAGACCCACCACACGGACTGCTTCATTGTCACAGGTTTTGTCCACACTTCGCATAACTTCAATTTTACTTACGTCCCCCGTTTTGCTAACTACAAACCGGACAAAAACAGTTCCCTGAATTCCATGCTCCTGAGCATAACCCGGATATTTAATATTGGTAGCAAAAAACTTCATCATTGCCGCCTCTCCACCCGGAAATTGTGGCATTTTTTCAACAACGGACATAATCGAGTCGGGCGACTCCACAATAGCAGCACCCGTTTGGGCATGGATCAACAGAGAAAATAGCAAGAAAAATGTCACTCCTAGTGACTTGCGGGTAGTGAGTAATTTCATGATGAATAATTGTTTTTAAGGATAAGATATTTTTTATATCAAAATAAAGACTGTCAAAAATACAATATTTATCATTAACCTAAACACAAATCCAAGACTTTTTCATATAAAAAAATCACCTGACAGAGATCGAAAAATCTGTCAGGTGAAACCGTAGCTATATCATTTTCAATTAGCGGACTTTTTTCTTCAATTCCTCCTGAATTTCCTTCAGTCTGTTTTCGGCAGCAGTGGCGCACGACAAGCCCGATTGCAGATCATTGGTTTTGGGTTTGCCTGCCTTAGCCAGATATTGGATGTAATACGCCACAGCCTCTTCAGGCTTTCTCAATCGGGTATCATAAATACTGGCTATGCAATACAGGGCGTATTTAAAATCGGGCTTGTACCTGTAACACTGATTCAGTTCATTTATCTGCATCGGATAATTGAACAATCGGGCATATCCTTCGGACAAAAGATAATGATAATTAAACATCACCGTGTCTCCGGGCATCAATTCGTCGACCGCCCGATGTAGTATTCCCATTACTTTTTGACTGTTGCCACTGTAAATTCCTGCTTTCGAAAGGTAATAATGAAGATTGATATTGGACGAATCCTGCACAAAGGCTTTGGACAGATATTGGTAAGCATCGCCGTATTCTTGCAATGCCAAATAAGTGGCTCCCATATAATAGTTGGTCAAAAAAGTCTTATCGCCCAATCCGTAAGCCTTCCCGATACGACTCAGTGCCCGCGGGTATTCCTTTTTCATGAAATATCCGATTCCGTTGTAAAGATTGCCCCCTGCATTTGCAGAATCGAGCTGGAGATAATTGCCCGTAACCTGCACCAATTGCTCCGTTTTATTCGCATTCACACACAAGCGGGCCAGTTTCATCACCGTAGTATAATCAGCCGGAAATTTCTGAATCGATTGCTTATAAAGAATGCCGGCCGAGTCTGTATTGTTGATTTGCATATAGCAATCGGCCAACAAGGGCAGAACGCCTGCCACTGTATCGGTAGCCAATATCGAACGCCCTAAGCGAATCGTCTCGTCCCACTCCCGCAACTGAAATTTCAAGTTCAGATACTTTAACTGCAAAAACCTGTTGGCAGGTGCATCGTCGAGCCCCATTCTGTAGAAAAAAGCTGCCTGACGCAAATTGCCTACTGCCTCGTAGCATTGTGCCAATTCGATAACAACCGCAACCGTACTGTTCTCGTCTTTCGATAGCGGGAGTAATAGATCAATCGCTTCGTCGTACCGGTTAAGGTTACGCAGGCAACGGGCCTTTTGAAAATCGACTTCTGCGCTGCGACGCTCCTTGGACAACAGGATGAGTGCTTTTTCGTAATCATAGTTGCGCAAAGCATTTTGCAAAAGTGTACTATTTTGCGCAGCCAAAACCATTGGAAAGCAAAGTACCAGAATGAGAATGTGAGATTTCATAGAGCAAATGATCATGAAAAAGTGCAACCACTGCGGCTGCACTTTTCTCAGTTTGTTTTTATTTTTTCAGGGTAATAACTACCACCCCGTTTTTGCCTTTGTCGCCATAAACCTTGGTGGCCGATTCGTTTTTCAGGACATCAATTTTCTGGATATCGGCGGCCTTGATGGCTTTAAACTCGGCATCGGAAGCCTCTTTGCCATCGACAATATACAAAGGTTTCAAACCAGCATTATTCTTGATTTCATTATTCACTTTCTTTTCTCCACCAGTCATTTTAAACTGAATGGGCAAAACATAATATACCGAAACCTTCTGACCTTTTTGCTCGCCGGGCGTCCATTGAGGCATAGCATTCACCACGCGTAAAGCTTCAGCATCAATTGCACGAGCACCTTTCTCATAATCACCACTCTTCTTTTGTTCCTGACTGTTGGTTCCGTAACCTACCACCACAACATCCTCCGACTTAGCACTTTTAACGGCACCTGATATACCACGTATAACCTTCGCATCGGTCACCTTTCCTTCTTTATTTACAATAAAATTCACATACACTCTGCCCTGCACGGCAGCATCCTGCGCTGCGGCCGGATATTTGATATTTCTTGCCAGATACCCAAAAAGTTCCTGATCTCCGCCGGGATATTGAGGCATTTTTTCCACTACCTGATATACTTTTTCTCCAGAACTCTGAGATCTTTCATCTGTAACTACTTGAGCTGTATACAAAGTCTCTTTACCATGCTTAATCTTCCTTAGCCTAACAAGTTCACCATTTAGTCTTACTGTATCAGCATCATTTTCAACAACAGGAGCTACGAATTTTTTGGTGGTTTTTGTCAGACTTTTTGTGGAATCCGCCACTGCTTTGGTAGATTTCTGCGCAGTGGAAGCCACCACTTTTTTCGTTTTCTTTACCACAGATTGTGCATTGGCCACCAACACCAGCGAAAGCACCAACGGCACGATAAGCATATATTTCAGTACGGCCGCTTTATTTGTTTTTTGTTTATTCATCATCATAATACGTTTTTTTAAAGGAGATACATTAAATTGATTCCCAAGCTTTGCCTCGGGAGCCTGATAAGATAACTGCAAAAGATGGTATTGATAGTGTTTGGCCTCGAAGCCCGAACGAAGCACCTGATGGTCGGCCAAAAACTCCAGATTCTGACGAATCTCGCGTTTCAGCAGCCACACGGCCGGATTGATCCAGAAAGCAATGCTCAGCAATTCGCCCACCAGCACATCCACACTGTGCCACTGACCAACGTGTGTCAGTTCGTGTGCCAGTATTTGTTGCGTTTCGGCCTCAGTATGCAGCTGCGGGTTGATAAATACCGCTCCGAAAAACGAAAACGGACTGATCTCCCGATCCACTGCAATCACCTTCACACCCTGTAGCAAGGTAACTCTTCCTGCCCACCGCAACCGCAACAATACCAGCAACTGCACCAACATTCGCCCAAGCAATACCGCCGATACAAGCAAATAAGCTCCCAACAACAGGTATTCGAACGGAATCAGCTCAGGCTGTTGCACAGGCGTAACCACAATTTCGGGCAAAGTAGTGATGCGCACCAAGGTGGTTTGCACCGGTTCCGGCTGCGACAGCCAGCTCTCGATGGACAAGAGTGGATAAGCAAACGATGCCACAAAACTCAGCAACAGATACATTCGGCGTGTTTTCCAGAAAGTATCGCCGGCAAAAAACAGCCGGTAGAACAGGTAAAACAAGACAATACCAACATTTACCTGCAAAAGATAAATCAATGTTGTGTTCATTTTTTCTCGATTAGTTTGATGATTTCCTGAAGTTCCTCTGCAGATATTTTTTCCTTTTCGGCAAAGAAGCTCACCAGCTCTTTGTACGAATTGCGGAAATAGTTTTGCACCACCTTCGACATATATTTGGCCTTGTACTCCTTTTCGTCCATAACCGGACTATACTCGTACATATTGCCGACGCGTGTTGCTTTTACAAGGTTCTTTCGCTCCAGATTTTTGATGATCGAAGCCACAGTGGTGTACGGAGGCACAGGTTCGTCCATGTGTTGCATAAAGTCGCGGATAAATCCCCGCCCCTGCTGATAGATGATGATCATCATTTCTTCCTCCTGATTCGTCAGTTTTTCCATAATAGCTATTTTGTTTTTCCCGGGTTGTACATACATAACGAACTACATTCGTTTTTATTACGAAACTTTCGCAAATCTACGAATTTTTCGTAGATAATATTCACCCCGAAATACTTTTAATATAATTTAACCTTACATTCCAATATTCAGGATGAGATCACTCATCACTTATCACTAAAAATTCACTTAGATCAAAATAGCCCCAAGCCCCTAAAGGGGATGTGTAACACCCTCGTCTCCTAATGATTCCCTATAGCAATGAATAAGTATATTATTTACCGAACCTCCAATCGTTCATCTGTCACAAACATCCCCTTTAGGGGCTTGGGGCAAAATAGAAAACCACGAGTCAACTCCCCGATTGTATCAGCATAAACTTCTACCGGATTCTGTATGTTAGATAAAATATCGTATTTTTGCGCCAGTCGATTTTCTGAAGCCTATGAAAGCATTATTTAAATATTCGTACACCAAAACCCTACTCGTTGCATTTCTCCTGATTGCTAGGTCAGCCGGAGCTTATTCGCAAACTTATTATTATTTCTACATCCAGTTTGCCAATAAAAAAGGAACTCCCTACACGCTGGCTAACCCGTCGGCCTATCTCTCGCAACGGGCTATCGATCGCCGCAACAGCTTTCATCTGAGCACCGACTCTACCGATTTACCCATACCGCCTGCTTATTTGCAGCAAATCGAGAATCTGGGCGTACATCTGCATTGCCGCAGCAAATGGTTGAACGGAGCCACTGCCAATACTACCGACAGCACACAGATGAGTCAGGTGCGTGCTTTGCCTTATGTAAAGTTTGTGCAATACACCGGAAAACTGATTGGAGCCGCATTGGCACCCTCTCAAAAGGCAAAAACACTTTCGGATACCGATTACGGCCCTGCACTGAAACAAATCAATATGCTGAACGGACGTTGGCTACACAATGCCGGCTACCGCGGAAAAGGAATGCAAATAGCTGTTATTGACGCAGGATTCACGAATGTAAACTCCAATCGCTGTTTTGATAGCCTTCGTTTACAAGGTCGGTTGCTGGGCACTAAAGACATCATCAACCCGGCATCCAATATTTACACCGAAAATTTTCATGGTGCCAACGTTTTGTCGTTAATGGCAGGAAACATCGCGGGTCAGTACCTTGGCACAGCTCCGGATGCCGCCTACTGGTTGATCAGAACGGAATATGATCCTACGGAATACAAGGTTGAAACCGACTTTTGGGCTTCGGGCATCGAATTTGCCGACAGTGTAGGAGCCGATCTGGTAAATTCTTCGCTGGGCTATACGACCTTCGATGATGCGGGCATGAACTTCAGCTATGCCGATATGAACGGAAAAGTTTCGCGTGCCAGCCGTGCGGCAACAATTGCCAGTCAAAAAGGGATGGTAGTAGTGGTAAGTGCCGGCAACGATGGCGCTAAAACCTGGCATTACATAGGATCGCCCGGCGATGCCGATGGCATTATCACGGTAGGTTCGGTAGCTGCCGACAGCAGCTCCAGTGCTTTTTCATCCTATGGCCCAGCTTCGGACAACCGCGTGAAGCCAACACTATGTGCTATTGGCACATCATCTTCATTGGTCAACACCAGCGGAACCATTTCTACAGGGAATGGTACTTCGTATGCATCGCCCATTTTGTGTGGCATGGCAGCTTGTTTGCTGCAAAAATACAAAAGCCAAATTACCAATCCGTCAGTGTCCGATTTCATCAATGCACTCACTCTAAGTGGACATTTGTATAGTTCACCTACCGCACAAAAGGGGTATGGGATACCTAATTTCCAAAACGCATTCACCCATTTTCTAACCACCGACAGCTCTGACTCAGCCCAAACAAGCTTATTTAAAGCCTATTATAATTCTTCCAACAAAACCATCAATATACAACTCAATAAGTCGGGTCAAAATTCTCAGATTCAACTATTTTCTGTTACAGGCACGCTTATCTACAACGCTCCAATCATTGAGTCGCAAACAATTATTTCCACTCATACGTTTGCAAAAGGCATATATGCCATCCGCATTATTACCAATGGCGAAACTTTTAGTCAGAAAATCATCCTCTATTAAAATATGAATTCTATTTCGTTATCCGAACTTACCAGCCGCATCCAGGAAGTACTTCGTTTCAATTTTGACACTCCTGTATGGATACGGGCAGAAATAAGCGAGCTTCGGGAAAATCCCGGCGGTCATTGCTACCTGGAATTCATAGAAAAAGATGAGACAACAGACTCCATTCTGGCCAAATCAAAAGCAACGATCTGGAACAGCACCTACCGAATGCTGAAACCTTACTTTGAAAGCAGCACCGGCCAAAGCCTTAGAGCAGGAATGAATGTTTTGGTAGCAGTTTCGGTAGAATTTCATGGAGTATATGGCTTTAGCCTGAACGTACGCGACATTGACCCGACTTATACCATAGGAGAAATGGCCGCCCGCCGACTCAAAATCATCCGCCAACTGGAAGCCGATGGCGTGATAGACATGAACAAGCAGCTTGAAATGGCGGTTCTACCACAACGGCTGGCCATCATTTCGTCGCCTACAGCAGCCGGTTATGGCGACTTTTGTGATCAGCTGACCAACGACCAGAATCACTTTGCATTTTACCACAAGCTCTTCCCCGCCATAATGCAGGGCGATCAGGCCGAAGCGTCCATCATTGCAGCGCTCGAAAAGATATATGAATATGTTGAACTGTTTGATGTCGTAGTGATTATTCGAGGAGGGGGGGCTACCACCGATCTGGCCTGCTTCGACTCCTACGATCTGGCCATCAATTGTGCGCAATTTCCGTTACCCATCATTTCGGGAATTGGCCATCAACGGGACATTTCAATACTCGACATGGTGGCGCATACCAGCGTAAAAACTCCCACCGCCGCCGCCGAATTTTTAATCAGCAAAATGCAACTGGCCGAGAACAATACATTCTCAATAGGTTTTGAAATTCGCGACATCGTCAGGATACAGGTGGAACAGGAAAAACGCAAAATCAGCACGACCAATTTGCGCATAAAACAAACCCTACATTCGTGGGTAGCTGCGCAAGACTACAAACTAACAACCTATAGAAACAGAATTGGCTCATTGCTCAAACTAACTATTGCGAGCGAAATCAATCGACTAAATATGCTCGACAAAAACATCGAGACCTACTCGCCACAATTTCTGCTGAAGCATGGCTATTCTCTGACTACTATCAATGGCAAACGCATCACCAGCAAAACAGAGGTTGCAGCCGGCGACACAATACGTACTTATCTTGTAGATGGTGATTTTGAGAGTATAGTTAGCGAAGATCAATCAGAGAAGTAAGTCTTTTACTTTTTCCAAATCTTCGGGGGTATCAATACCAACAGTTTCAACATCAGTAAAGCCCACTTTAATTTTGTAGCCATTCTCCAACCAACGAAGCTGCTCAAGAGATTCTGCCATTTCGAGTATTGATGGTTCCAGCGAAGTGATTTCGGCCAGCACCTGTGTACGATAGGCGTAGATACCAATGTGCTTGTAGTAAGTATGAAGGCTGGCCCAATCTTTTTCTTCGGCACCGCGACGATAAGGTATCGGCGAACGACTAAAATACAATGCGCAGCTATTCTTGTCCAGCACTACTTTCGGGCTATTCGGATTGAAAAGCAAAGAGTCCGTTTCGCTGGCGGCAATGGGTTTTACGAGAGTTGCAATTTGTGTTGTTTCGTCTTCGAAACACATCTTCAATGCCTCAATTTGCGATGGTTGTATAAAGGGTTCATCGCCCTGAATATTGATGATCACGTCAAACTCAGCCGGTAGTTTAGTATAGGCCTCGTAGCACCGATCGGTGCCACTGCGATGCTGATCGGAAGTCATAATTACCTTGCCTCCAAAAGCAACAACAGCATTGTATATCCGCTCATCGTCAGTAGCCACATACACATCGTTCAGCACTTTCGAAACCTGCTCGTACACCCGCTGAATCATGCTTTTTCCACCGATATCGACCAATGGTTTTCCGGGGAAACGGGTAGACGCAAAACGGGCCGGAATGATACCTGCAAAATTCAAATTCTCCATCTTTAATTATCTTAGCTCACGACGTTTATACAGTTTGTGTTTGGTATAGGCAAACCAACGCGACGAACGCATCAGCATCAATACCAGTATAGGAAATACAGCCAGATTGAACGACTGAATAGAAAGCGCAAAAGCGAACAAAGCACCTACTAACAAGATGATATTAAATATCTGATAGAAAAAGATCAAACGGCGCACCTGAGTATCTTTCACCCATATAAGTATCCCGAAAACAATATTCAACGGATTAAGCCATAGAAGATTTAAATTGGACTTTACCAACGGATGACTGGAAAAAAACATTAGAAACATCACCACAATACCGGTAAGCCCGGTCACAATCATCAGTACCGAATCAAAGGTTTTGAAATGACGCTTACGGCTATAATCCCACAATGTAATAACTGTGCCCAGCAGCAACAATGCAATTGCTACAGCCAGAGGTTTAGTTGCAAAGCCCTCCTTCGCATTTTCTTCTTTCGACTCGTCTTTGATTACCAGTGCTACCTTATCGCTAACAAGCTTTCTGGACTGATTATTTTTTTCAACAATCTGACCAGTTTGCAGTTCGGACATCAAAACTTCGGGCAAAAACATACTCTCACTTTCGGTAGCAGTTCTATCAGCGTCTAGGCCAAATACCAAATCGATCCCAAACTTCAACCAGCTATCATTTCCTACATAAGTTCCAATCCACTGGCGAAACGTTTTACTATCGTTCAGATTTTCAAAACGAACATATCCACTCAGGGCTCCCATGATTTTATCACGCGGACGCGTAGCACAGTTATCGAACACAAAATTATATCTGTAAATCCTGTTTTCTGGACGATAATTGTCCATCAAGGAATTGATAAGCCTCCTTTTTTCGGTTACCGTCAAATTCAACTTTTGCTCCCATACATTTGAGTTACGTTCTTTGTACTCTGGCAGAAAATAAGCTGTTTCGAACACACCCAACTGGTAATCAGTTTCGCCTTTAATAAATTTGAAGTAGAAATTGGATGTTTCGAAACTGAACAATCCATAATTGAACACCACATCAATTTTAGGGTTCTGATCGACGATCCGAATGGCCGTATGCCCAAATTTGGCATACACTTCGGGGCCTGGCGAGCAGGTAATCAAGCTAATTTGAGCTGAATCGCTGAAGGCGAGCTCTTGCGCTTGCATACTAAAAAAACTCAGGAAGAAAAGAAATACAAGAACAAATTTCTTCATATTCTATAGCAGTCAATGTTTTAATATAAACAAAAGTAGTAAAAAAATCAGTTTATGCCAACCGCCAACAAAATGCATTTTAACTCAGGCCTTCAATTCAATTCAACTTTCATCAGAAAAGTGATAAATGAAGCATGAAAACAGACAAACAACCAGCTCAAAATGCAAGTTTTTTGTCAGATTTATTTCATATTCTCAGAAAATCACTAAATTTGTGCTATATAACATTGTTGTCAAACATATTTTGTACTTATTTCCATGGCAAAGAAAATTGCACCTGATGCCAAACCGATCGAAGAAATCATGAGAGACTGGGATATCCTGACTCCTGACGAACGACAGTTTGTAAGTAACAACTATACTGTACATCATTTTAAAAAGAATGAAATAATACATTATGAAGGTGATACACCCAGTCATATGATGATATTGGCGTGTGGTAAACTTAAGGTGTACAAAGAAGGCGTTGGAAGTCGTTCGCAGATTATCAGAATGCTGAAACCCGGTGAGCATTTTAGTTACCGTGCTATTATTGCTAACGAAGGCTATAACACCAACGTGATGGCTTTTGAGGCATCAGTGGTATACATGATCAAAGCCGAACACTTTATACAGATATTGCGCCACAACAATTCTTTCTGCTTCCGCTTTCTGGAAGAGATGGCAACCGATCTTGGCGCCTCCGACGCCCGTACTGTCAACCTTACCCAGAAACACATACGGGGACGTTTGGCTGAGGCCATTTTACTACTGAAGAAAAACTATGGGATGGAAGAAGACGGAGCAACTATCAGTATTTACTTGTCACGCGAAGACCTTGCTAATCTTTCGAACATGACCACTTCCAATGCCATCAGAACACTTTCGAACTTCGCTTCGGAACATGTCATTGCCATGGACGGACGAAAGCTGAAGATTATCGACGAAGATAGATTGGTGAAGATCAGTAAAATTGGGTAAACTCCCCGAAACAGTCAGGTTACACATTATTGCAAAGTATTTAGTATATGAATGCTGCTCAGATTCATGCTACGTTTAAAACTGCTCTTCAATTTTTGGCTGCGGGCCAATTGAAAAAAGCATTTGAAAAAACAGAACTCCTCGTTGATGAATTGCAAATGGGCGAGTATTCCGACAAGCTGAACGATATTCAGCAGAACTATAGTTTTCTGTTGCAGTACTATGTATCCGGCGTGCAAGATCCTCAGCGCAAATCGGTATACAACAAGCTGGTAGCGCGCACTTTCTCACTCAACGCCGAACTCAGAGAAGAATTGCTGCTTCGCAATTCTTCCAACTTCGAATATACACAAAAGCGATATTTCCCATTCTCAAAAAAATACCGCACCCCTTCCGAATTGCTCATCTCGCTGAATTATTTTCATTCGCAATGGGCACTGATCAGTAAACTGGAAGACTCGCACGAAGCGGAACTAAAACGACTCCGCTCCAACTACGAAACAGCACTAAACGAGTTATTCTCTATTTTCTGGTTGAGCACCCGTTATCAGGCCGAAGAAAAAGCGCTTTTCGCAAAGATTATGCAGGACGATTATCCGGGATGGTTGGAAAAAACACTCGTAGTGTCCGGTATTATGATGAACCTTTGGCGAATGTTTGACGAGAGTAAACTCGCGCTGCTTTTTGATGCCTGCCAAAGCGGGGAGCAGCACACCAAACAACGCGCGCTGGTTGCCATTTGCTTTACGATGGCACGCCACAACCGCTTCCTTACTTATTTTCCGGCCATCCGCAACCGGTTGGTACTCCTCACCGACGAAAGTCACATTGTAGAAAACCTGCAAAATATCTTTATTCAAATCATTGCCACTTCGGATACCGACAAGATTACGAAGAAGATGAAAGAAGAAATTTTGCCAGAAATGATGAAGATGAGTCCTAAGATTAAGGACAAGCTGGAAAATGACAATCCGATGGGCGACGAATGGAATGAAGAAAACCCGGAATGGCGCGACATGCTGGACGAAAATATTTCGGATAAACTGAAAGAGCTCTCCGAGCTGCAAATGGAAGGGGCCGATGTGTATATGAGCACGTTCTCATTGCTGAAAAGTTTTCCGTTTTTCTCGACGCTAAGCAATTGGTATTTGCCATTTGATTCGGGCTTTTCTACCATCAGTGAGCTATTCCGCAACGACGACAAGTCTTTGCTTACGGCTTTTGTCAACAACAATGTCATGTGCAACTCAGACAAATACTCATTTTGCCTGAGTATTCTGCAAATGCCCGAATCGCAACGCGGGATGCTGAAGCAATCGTTCAAAATGGAATCCGAACAGATGGACGAAATGGCAAAAGACGAAGCACTGCTTACCCCCGAAATTACTGCTAAAAATATATCCAAGCAATATATTCAGGATTTGTTCCGCTTTTTCAAGTTACATCCGCAACATGCCGACTTTTCGGACATGTTCGGCTATTCACTGATATTGCACAAAACGTATTTGTACGACATTCTGGGCAACAACGACAACTTTAAGGAAAGCATTGCTGAATATTATTTCTCGAAAAGCCACTACAGTCAGGCGCTGGAAGTGTTTGAAACAATCGTTCAGGAGGTACCTGCAAGTGCAGCACTTTATCAGAAAATAGGTTACTCACATCAGCAAAGTTCGCAGTTTGATCAGGCACTTGCCGCTTATCAAAAAGCCGACCTGATACAACCGGATGATCTTTGGACGCTAAAGAAGATGGCATTATGCTGTCGTATGGCAGGGAACTACGGCAAAGCGCTGGAGTATTACCACCATACCGACTTTCTGAAACCCGATCAGAAGTCGATACAAATGCAAATGGGGCACTGCATGATAGAGCTGGGCAAATACAAAGAAGCGCTGGCTTTGTTTTTCAAACTGGATGCGCTGGAAGAAGAAGACATTCGCGTTTGGAGGGCAATCAGTTGGTGTTCGTTTGTATCCGGCAATATCAGTCAAGCGGCGTACTACAGCCATAAGATCATTGAAGCAGCACCCACGGCCACCGACTACCTCAACGCCGGACACATAGCCTGGTGCGACGGAAAGCTTCAGGAAGCCATCGGTTATTACCAGCAAAATATTAGCCTGCAAAATAACAAAGAGCTGTTTGTTCAGAACTTACAAGAAGACAAACCTCACCTACTGGCCAATGGAATTGATGTGGATGAAATCCCTTTATTGCTTGATGCGTTAAACCTATAATAAGGCGGAGGAGGAGGACATTGTTATTACTCAAAACTTGTAGCCCAATCCCCATTCGATAAATTCGGCCTTTTGTAAATGCGTTTTCAACCCGACGGCAGCAAACACATGATTGGTGATCGCATATTTCAACGAAGCACGGCTGTATAACCAACCGTCTTCTTTGGAAATATCATATCCATAAAACAATCCTTTGTGTACAGCGCCATTCGCAGCTTCGGTGTAGGGTTCCTTGTTCTTTATCGGATCGTACAGATACAATCCAAGGTGAATGCCGGCGGTAAGTCTGTCGATGATCAGTTCATTTTGCCACGAAATACCGGCTCGAAGCTTATTCCACAATACATCTTTAGTTATATACGTGCGCTTATAGCTTGTTTCAACGGCATTTCCGTCAACAGCCGAATTCACTTCGCCAAAAACAGGATCGAAAAACAGATCGGCTCCTACGCCCATGCGGTAATAATTGGTTAGTGGATAAAATTCTGCCACATCAATGGAACCAATACCAAAAGATTGTTTGTCCTTATAATACAACTGACGAACGCCTCCCGAAACAATCAATTCGGTGGAAAACTTCCGGGGAACTTCCGGCATCTTTCGCTGAGCAGGAATGCGATAGTCGCGATAATTGGGCGAATATTTCAGTCCGGCCATCGCATTGATCAGGTTCAGTCCTCCATTGGGAGCAATCACGCTACCGTTGGACATGTGATTCCAGGTCAGTTCGGCAGAAAGCGAAAGTCCCCACAACAGCGGCACTTCCAGGCTTCCACCTCCGGCAAAATACACATTCAGGTGCGAACCAATTTCGGAATTGGTATGATCGAGGCTCGGATACACTATACCATTGGCATCGGTATTGGTATTGTAATAAGTCTTCGTGAGATAACTGACACCTGCTCCGGCTTTGATGCCGGCATTGAAATATTTGTTGCGAATGACACCAAAGTTCATGTAAGGATACAAAGCAAAAGCATTACCCAGCTTTTCAGGGTTTCCCAGATTGAGGTAAGTAGCCGCCACGCCCACCATGGGGAAATTGAGGTAATAGTGCCAGCGCTTCTCGCCCACCGTTTGCCATTCCACTGCTACTTCAGCTCCCGTCACCGGTTGATCAATCAGCGAGGAGATTCTTTCAGTGAAGGGTAATATCGTTCCATACAGCGCATCAGCCTTTATTTTGTACGACATAGAAGTGACTTGTGCCTGCCCAATGAGCACACAACCGAGCATTAAAAACAAGAGTATTTTTTTCATTTTCGCAGAAAGAATGATCATTCAGCAATTCGCTTTTTTTGGTTACCTTTGACACCGCAAATGTAACAAAATAATTAAGATGTTTTCTGTTTTCAAAAAAGAGCTTCGAACGTTTTTCAGCAACGCTACCGGATATCTCGGTATCGGCATTTTTTTACTG
>JBJOOU010000196.1:0-2890 GCA_046051105.1 Bacteroidota bacterium | reverse complement strand
CGCTTTGCGTATCAGCGAAATAATAAGTACAAACCAGAACACCAACCCGATGACCAAACCGATATCCCACACACGGGCAATATTGATCAGCTCGCGGCCTTCGTTACCAAACCAGAACCACACATCGCGCATTTTACCGGTAGCACCCATATACAGTCCGATAACACTACCTACCGCCACAACCAGCAAGGCCGACCAAAGTACATCCACCAACCAGGGATATTTGTGATCTTTGTTTGCCACCCATGGCGCAATAAGCAAACCACCCACGAGCCAACCTACAGCCACCCAAAGAATGGCCAACTGCGTATGCATGGAGCGCATTACATTGAAAGGCAACAAACTTTGTGATAACAAGAAATCACCATCGGGTTCGGTATAGAGGTGAGCAAGATAACCTCCCAACACCAGCTGCACTACAAACAAAGCTGCTACAATGGGAATGTATTTCAATAGTTTTTTCTGCGAACGGAACAAGGTGGTTATCTGCATCGCCGGCTCCATCTGTTCGTCTTTTTCTTTTTTGAACAAATATTCATACGACAGGTAAATCACCACAATGGTGAGTGTCCAAAGAATAAGAAATTCCCACAAGGATATTTTATGAGACATAAATGTGAGATTCTGATCGATCAACGGTTCTGCCGGCCAGTTGTTCGACCAGGTGCGGGTAGTACCCGTGCGGTATGACGAAGACACTAATTGCCCCCAGTCGAAGAATGCGGCAATTTTCTGCGCTTCGTCAGGACGAATAACGCCCCCTTTCCAACCCCGTTTCGGATCACCGTTCACCAACATATTGACAGCGTATTTCACATTCGCTTTGTAAGCCGCTGCCGACGCATTACTATAAACGGTAGTACCTGCAACCAGTTTAGTTTGTTGCCTGAAATCCTGTTTTACCCGTTCTTTCACTGCGCCCCGTTCAACTTCGGTCAATTGAGCATTTTTCTTACCATACAATTGCCCTGCATAGAAATCGTAAAGGAAAACAGCGCGATAATGCACAAAGTCGGTAGAAAAATCGGGACCAATATACGCCCCCATACCCAGCATGGACCCCCAGTCGGTGAGATCGAACTCCTGAAAATAGCCCTTACCGGCTACCACATCATCGTAGGTATAAAGTACCTCACCGTTTTCGGCTTTTACCTCCTGAGGTATGGGAGGAACTTCTTTTTGCAGATTTGCTGTGTAATAAATCAGCATCGAAACCATGACCAGCGCTATCATCCAGAAGGAAGTAGCCAGCCCTTTGCGGCTCATAAATCTGTCGAGGAATGATTGTTTCATCGTAGTAAATTTTTAAATTGTGTATTAAAGGTATTTCAGTGAGAGCTTAGTTACCATTTTCAGGTATTTTTCGTTGTATTCGTTATTAAGCGTTGTGGCATTGGCCAGCACAAAGTTTTGAGTCATTGTATCAATAACCTGAACCGGCAAAAGCTTTTCAGCCATTGGGTACAAAATACGGTTTTCCTTCTGGATATGGTTAGTTAGCAATTCGGCATAACTCAACAAGTTGAAGCGTATATCAGCAACCGCAGTTACATCACCAGCTTCGTACAAAGCCAACGATTCGGATGCATTGCGAATATAGTCGCGCCCCTGATTGTGTTCATGCAGCATTACGGCAATAGGCCCCGAGTCGTGCGACATACCGTAGTTTCCCATTTCGGCAAACAGCACATCTTCTTCTTTCAGGTGGTGATATTTGTCGGCAAAATTGCGTATAAAATCAATCAGGCTGTGCAGGTCATCCACAGGCAGAGCTCCTTCGTCGTCAGAGCTTAGGATTGTTTCTACAATCCGAATCATGGTAAGTATCTGATCATGCTCCGATACCAAAATCTGAATAGCATTCATAAGTTGTAATGTATTAATTAGTTGTAATAAATTATGATTTCTCTTATACCATATACTACAAGCAAGTGGTATATGCTCGCAAAAAAACAATCAACCCGAATTATATACCACAAAAAAGTAGCATATAATGACAAAAAAAAATCAATAGCGATAAGTGTTATTAAAATCCAGATCAGACAAACGGGTCTCCCGATACACTTTATCAATCTGTGAGCGCACTTTTAACCAGGTATCATGCATAGCACATGGATTTTCGCACGAACACTTATCCAGTCCCAACACACAGCCACTCAGTTTATCAAGATTCTCTACCGAGTTAATTACATCGTAAATAAAAATTTCACGGGTATCACGAATGAACCGATAGCCCCCTTCCCTACCCTGGATGCTCTGTATAAAACCCGACTTACACAAATCGGTCATCAGTCGGCGCAGGTATTTGTCCGAAACATTCAGTTTTTCAATCAGATGCGAGGCCGAATACAGAGTATCCGGTGCCTTAGCCATGTAGATTAAAATCCGTAATGCGTATTCCGATGTTTTGGACAATCTCATTTATATACTACCTTAAAGTATTATTTATTGCAAAAGAAGTATATTTTTTTGATACAACCAAATAAAACAGATGATTTTTCAAAAAAAAAGTTCCAAATGATGATCATTCAGAACTCTTGTACAAAAATATAGAATCAAAGTAAGCTTGCCAATCCCACATCCCTTCGCCTGCTCTTTTTTGGACAACCGTTACTCCGGGTCGGGAAACGGCTACTTCGTTGGGAGCTGTCTCGGACATGGAGCATACGCAGTACAATTACATCCCGATGGTAGCGGAACTGCACGGAGTAAGTTATCAGCATGTATCAGAGTGGAAGGCTGTTGGCATTACGCTCGACGAGCAGCAAATAGAAATCGGGATAGACCCAAAACTCACGAAATATCTGTCTGAAAGCGTCAGCCTGGTGCTTTGCGTAGCAGTGGAGTTTGGGAAACCAAGCTTTACAGGCGATATACAGGAAGTAAAATA
>JBJOOU010000195.1:0-16665 GCA_046051105.1 Bacteroidota bacterium | reverse complement strand
CCTGATCCTGTAGAGCAGAGATCGCTCTTTATGGAGTTTATCGATAATTTTATTATTGCGTTACTAGTAGTTGCAGCCGGAACCACCGTGAAGCTTTTATCGCAATGGTTGAACGAAGAGGGGCGAAGAAAAGATGTGGAGAAAGAACAATTAAAGACCGAACTTGCCTTGTTGCGGCATCAGGTGAGTCCACATTTCTTCATGAATACACTGAATAATATTCATGCGCTTATTGATATAAATACAGAAAATGCTAAAGATGCAGTCATTCGTTTGTCTACGCTGATGCGATATTTGTTGTACGATACTGCTCAGGGACAAACCAGTTTGAAAAAGGAACTGGAATTTATTGAAAGTTATATCGCGTTGATGCAACTCAGATTTTCAAAAAAAGTAAAGATCTCCTTAGAAATTCCAGAGAGAATTCCGGATATTCAAATACCGCCAATGTTGTTTATCTCATTCGTAGAGAATTCTTTTAAACATGGTGTTAGTTATCAGGCAGATTCATTTGTTCTGTTTCACGTAGATGTTACTGATTCTAACCTCACTTGCATCATAAGAAATAGTAAACATAAAAATAAAGAGAAGTTTGATAAAAGCTATTCAGGCATAGGGTTGACAAATATTAAAAAGAGTTTGTCGCTTTTGTTTGCTGATAATTATTTTCTAGATATCAGGGATTTAGAAAGAGAATTCGAGGTGAGGCTGTCTATCCCGATTTATAGCTAATGTTATACATTATTAAGCCAGAAGTATATGAATAATTTAAAATGTATTGCCATTGATGATGAACCTTTGGCATTGGAACAAATAAATACTTATATTGAAAAAACTCCGTTTTTAGAATGTGTAGCGTTGTGTCAGAGTGCTTATGATGCTCTGGAATATTTGGCACAAAATGAAGTGGATCTGATGTTTGTTGACATTAATATGCCGGATATTAATGGGATGGACTTTGTGAAATCATTGAAACAGCGTCCACAGGTGATTTTCACCACAGCCTATAGCGAATATGCTATTGAAGGTTTTCAGGTAGATGCGCTCGACTATATTTTGAAACCGATAAGTTATGCTAATTTCCTCAGAGCAGCCAATAAGGCCAAGACATGGTTTGAGCTTAATCATCGGCAGCCGGAAACTTTGCAAACTACCAAGGATTGTTTGTTCGTTAAGTCAGAATATAAATTGGTTCGCATCATGCTTGCCGATATCAAGTACATTGAAAGTGCGAATGAATACATTCAGATTCATTTGATAAATGATGCGCCGGTTTCAACTCTTATTCGTTTGAAAGTGATAGAAGAACAATTGCCCAAAGATAAATTTATGAGAGTACATCGGTCATTTATCGTTAATCTGGACAGGGTGAAAGTGATAGATCGTAACAGAATCGTGTTTGATAATAAGGTGCATATTCCGATAGGTGATCAGTATAAGGAGTCTTTTCAGGCATTTATTGATAAAGCATTTCTTGTATAAAATAACAGAGCCGAAAACATCTTTTGTTCTCGGCTCTGTTATTTTATATCTTCTTCAAAAAATCCTCCCAATTCATATTCCAAGGGTCTGTCTTTCGTCCGGTAGCTATGTCGCTGTGCCTTAAAACATATTTTATTTTGTATCTGGATTTTATATCTCGTACTAATGAAACGAGCGATTTTATTTGTTTCTGTGTTGGTGAATCAGTACTGTCATTGGTTGTGATGATTTCTATACCGACAGAGCAGGAATTGATCCACGTTCTACCGTCAGGGAGTGTGCTTTTTCCTGCATGGTACGATATATTTTTTTCCTTTACAAGTTGATAAATTTCACCTTCGCGAGATATTATATAATGCGCACTCACATGGTATCTTGCAAATTGTTGAAGCACTTTTTCCAAATCATATTTATCTCCTGCTCCGGCATTATAAACAGAATGAATAATGACTACGTCAATTTTTCGATTTTGATAGGTGGTGTGCATCCCCGTTTTTACGAGGCGTTCAGTAATTTTTGGAGCGCTTTGTGCACAGAGTGATAATGTGCATAAAATCAGAGTAGTAATCAGTAGTAATTTTTGACTGTAATCGGTAGATTTTATCATAAGTTGTTTGTTTCTAATACTTGAGTTTGTATGATTTTCTCTTCGATACCGATTTAAGGTTTATTTTAGTAGTAGTCCGTTAAGATACATCCAGACAATATACCGTCCCATTTTCCCTAAAAGCATTGCAATTGCTACTTTCCACCAGTTGCACTTAAAGAAGCCCGTGGCTACCGCAATCACATCTCCAATAAACGGTACAAATGATAGGAATGCGAACCAATCTCCATATTTCTGCACATGCTGGGAGAACTTTTCGATTTTTTCATGTTTTATTCGCAGGTATTTCTCAATCCATTCCACTTTTCCTAGTAGCCCTAGATAATAGCTCGTCATTCCACCTAACCAATTGCCCAAAGTAGCTACGCAAACGCAGCTCCATGGATCTAACCCACTTAGCAGCATTCCTGAGAGAATAATTTCGGAACTGAACGGGATGATGGTGGCGGCCAAAAAAGAGGCAATGAAAAGCCCAATATAACCAAGGTCCAATAGATTGCTCATGTTATTGGATAATGAGTTTGGATAGTACAAAGCCAATATTCCACACAACGAATACAATGAATAGAATGCCGTAGAAATTATTCAATTTCAGTGTGAATGGGTGAGCAATTAATATCGAATAGCATAGTGCCAACAGTGGTAGAAAAAGTTTTAGCTGATCCTGAAATAATAATCCCAGAATGCTGATGGAAAATAGTAATAGAATTAAAAAGTTAAGTTTGTTTTTCGTCTGGATAGAATCGCTAATTGTAAGGGATGACAATCCGATTAATCCCATACTCATAATTATTAGTAGTCCACCTGCATAAATCAATGTTGGTATTGACGAATGAAATATGTCGATACTGAATACAGGTTTAATGTTTATAATATCATGGAAATCAATGTCGCCCTTTATGGATAACTGTGCAGTGAGATATAGAATCCATGGAGCAAGAGTTCCTAATACAGAAGCCAGAAATGTGCGAAAAGAGAAACTCTGAAAGATCATAAAGCCCATCCAACAAACGGGTATAAGCAGAACAAATGGATTGACGAGAAGGCTACCACATGCTAGTATAAAGCTACCCATAAACGCTTCCTCGGATGAGTTGCGGTTACGCACCATTCGTAGAAAATAGAATAACGATAAATTACCGAGAGTAAGCAGGATGTGAGATTCATCTAATGTTTGCTTCTCAAACCATGAGGCACTGATGAGTAAAAATATAAATACAGGAAGATATGTTCGGGTACGAATTATTGTGAAGCGGGTGTTTAGCTGTGATACTAAAAAAGTATTGAATATTATAATCGCTAAAATAATGAACTGTGAGAATAATGAATGATTTTTCGTAAAATCCTGAATTCCATTTGAAATGGATGGGCTATCTGTGCCTGATGCAATATGTGGTGTTTCATATAATGACAATCCCCAAATGGCCATGCAACAAATAGTTAATAGCGCAATTTGAGGAATTGATGGTGAAACAAGATTTTTTATAGAAATCTGCATATAAATAATGCTGATAATCAGCGTATACTTTTTATGTTGAATAAAGCACAAAAATAATACAAGTACCGGTAATTATATCACCGATACTTGTATTTGTTGAAAAATCATTAGCAAGAATGATCGATTTCTTATTTCAAACCACGTTTTTTAAGTAGAGCGTCAGCCGTTGGGTTTTTTCCTCTGAAAGCACGATACAGCTTCATAGGGTCGTCAGAATCACCTTTTTCTAATATATTTTTGCGGAATAACTCAGCTAGTCGTGGGTTGTAAATGTTGCCGGTTTCTTTGAAAGCGCTAAATCCATCGGCGTCCAAAACTGCTGCCCATGTATAGCTGTAGTATCCTGCATAATAATCACCACTGAAAATGTGGTTGAAATAAGTGCTTCTGTATCTTACGATAATTTCTGGTATCATCCCCATTTTGTCTAAAGCTGCTTTTTCAAATGCATTGATATCCAGATCTGATGTGTCTTTGCGCATGTGAAAGTCCATGTCGAGTAAGGATGCGGCCAGTAATTCAGTGTTGACAAAGCCCTGGTTGAAAGTTGCCGTTTTTTGTATTTTTTCTATCAATGCACCTGGAATCAGCTCGCCGGTTTGGTAATGACGGGCGTAAGTCTTCATGATTTGTGGCTCAAAGCACCAGTTTTCCATGATTTGCGATGGTAGCTCCACAAAGTCGCGAGCCACACTTGTGCCCGAAATACTTGGATAATTACATTGGCTTAACAGTCCATGAAGAGCATGTCCAAATTCGTGGAATAATGTTTCCACTTCATCCATGGTTAATAACGATGGTTTGTCGGCAGTAGGTTTGGTAAAGTTTCCTACATTGCATATTACCGGACGAATGTTTTTACCGTTGCGTTTGTATTGGTCCACAAAGTTGTTCATCCATGCACCCGCACGTTTGCTGGCTCGTGGAAAATAATCGGTATACAGAATCCCTATTAAGCCCATTTTCGGATCAGAAACTTCAAAAACCTCCACTTCGCTATTGTATACAGGCATATTGCTTAGCTTCTTGAACTTCAAACCATAAAGTTTCGAAGCAAGATCAAATGCTCCCTGACGTACATTTTCTAATTTGAAATAAGGTTTTAATTCCTCCTCATTTAAATCATATTTCGCTTTGCGCAATTTTTCGGTGTAATACCACCAGTCCCAGGCTTCCAACTTTTCGCCTTTTCCTTCTGCATCCATCATCTTTTGCAGTTCTGCAGCTTCTGCTTTTGCTTTTGCTACAGCAGGTTTCCATACGCTCAATAGTAAATCATAAACCGCCTGTGGAGTTTTGGCCATCTTTTCGTCCAACACAAAGGCTGCTGAGGTTTCAAAACCCATCAGATTTGCTTTTTTAGTGCGTAATTTTACGATTGTGTTGATGATAGCTTTGTTGTCATTGGCATTGTCATGATTGGCTCTGGTGGAGTAAGCAAGCAATAAATCTTTGCGTAGCTGACGGTTTTCGCTGTATTGAAGTACAGGAATGAAACTTGATTTCTGAGTTGTAAATAGCCATTGTCCTGGTTTCCCTGCCTTTTTCGCATCCTCAGCAGCTGCCTGTCGTACGCCTTCAGGCAAACCGGCAAGTTCCGATTCTGCGGTCACAAATCGTTTGTAAGAATTTGTTTCGGCCAGTACATTTTGTCCGAAGGCCAACTGTGCTAATCCGATTTGTTTGTTTATTTCGCGTAGCTGATTTTTCTGCTCAGGGTTTAATGCTGCACCACTGCGTACAAAATTGCGATATGTTTTTTCCAGTAATCGGCTTTGCTCAGTACTCAGTTTGAGATTTTTGCGTGCTTTGTAGAGTTTCTCTACACGGGCAAACAATTTGTCATTCATGTAAATGTTGTCGTTGTGTGCCGATAGTACAGGACTCATTTCGTTCGCAATTTTTGCAATTTCGTCATTGGTATTCGATGAGTATAAATTGTAAAATACCGATGATACATTCTTTAGCAAATCACCACTATAGTCCAACGCTGCAATGGTATTGTCGAAAGTAGCTGGTTTTGGATTGTTGGCAATGGCTTTGATCTCAGCTTCTTGTTGCCTGATTCCTTCTTTGAAAGCTGGACGATAGTGTTCGTCTTTTATTTGATCTACCGGAGGAGCACCATATTTATTCGTATATGGAGTGAAAAAAGGATTGTTTTGGGCATTTACCATAAGGCTAAGTCCAATCATTAGCGTTAATAATGTACGTTTCATTTTCAAAATGGTTGTTTTCTATTTCATTTATAGTACAAAGATAAAAAATAACCACTTTTAAATTGAATAAATGACGGCTATTTATTCAATTTTAATATCAAAGCTTTGTCTGCTTTTAGCTGAGAAGTCAGTTCGTCGATACCCGAAAATTTCTTTTCATCTCTTATCCTGTTCAGAAATTGGATTTCAACGTTTTCCCCGTAAATATCCTTATCAAAATCAAAAATATTCACTTCAATACTGATATTGCTGCCATTGTCAAGGGTAGGGCGGTTGCCAATGTTCATCATACCCTCTAAAGTTTCATTATCGAGTAATACGTTTACATGATAAACTCCATTGCGGGGAATTAATTTATCAGGATGATCAGGCTGAATATTAGCTGTAGGAAATCCAATGGTGCGTCCCACCCGAAAACCCTCCACTACTTTGCCACGGATGGCATATGGGCGGGCCAGCATACGGTTGGTGCGTGTAATGTCTCCCTCAAGCAATGCAGAGCGAATTTCAGTAGAACTAATTTCAGGGTCGGATTCGGTTCTGTATCTCACGGCCTGAAATACTTCCATGCCGGTAGCCTCGCCGTATTGTTGGTATTCAGCAAATCCGTCGGTGCGTTTGTGCCCAAACCGATGATCGTGTCCTACCAGAAGTCCACGAACATTAAATTGCTTGTAAAGAATTTCAGTGATAAATTCCTGAGCAGATAGGGTGGCTATCTCACGTGTAAAATCCAGCACAAGGCATACATCAACACCGGTTTCGCGCAGTAAATCCAGTTTCTCATCCAGAGTTGTGATTAAATCCACTTTCGCATTGGGATTCAATACCCGTCGCGGCTGTCGCGAAAAAGTAATAACTGTGCTCAGAAGATTGCGCTCTTGGGCCAGTTGTTTTAGTTCATCAATCAGATAACGATGGCCTGCATGTATCCCATCAAAAATCCCCACAGTGGCTATACAAGCCTCATAATTTGATGCAATATCTGACGAATGAATAACTCTCATATGTTTTGTGTGTCGGTAACTTAAATAGATTTATTTCCAGGTGTTGGCATCCAATAGAAACTTCAAATCCTCGCCTGGTTCAACCTGATAGGTCTGAATGCCCATTGAAGCCGCTTGAGCAATATTTTTCGGGCCATCGTCCAAAAATAAGCATTCTTTTGCAGTTACACTAGCATCGGACAAAACCGCTTCAAAAATTTCTGCTGATGGCTTGGCCAATCCCATTTGGTACGAGTAGTAGCATTTGTCGAAGACGTCGGCGATTTTCATTCCGATTTTTGCAAATTCGCCTTCGGTGCTAACTTCTATATGCAATTGATTCGTGTTGCTGAGCAAAAGAAGTTTGAATTTTTTCTTTAATTCTAACAACATTTCGAGTTTATGGTTGGGTATGTCGCATAAAAAAGAGCACCAGGCGGCATCAATTTGCTCGTCGGTCACTGGATTCACACATAATTTCCGCACTTCGGCACGAAATTGTGGTATAGAAATTTGTCCTTTTTCAAATTGCAGGAAAAAACCTTTTTGTCCGAAAAGACTTAGCTGTTCTTCGAAATTCTGTACGCCCAAGTCTTTGAAATTCTGAATACATTGAGGTAAATCGAGGTTGATCAATACTCCTCCGAGGTCGAAAATAAGGGTCGTTACGTTACTAAATTGTTTCATCAGGGTCTAAAAAAAATGTCTGAAATTTTTGCGGGATAAGAAAAATTATTACTTTTGCACTCGCTTTGCAAAGATAATAAAATATCGCAAAAGCCGGGCCTATAGCTCAGTTGGTTAGTAGCACCTGACTCATAATCAGGGGGTCGCTGGTTCAAGCCCAGCTGGGCCCACCCTTGGAAAATAAGCAGTTACATTCATTTGTAGCTGCTTTTTTTATCTTTGACCGAAACATTACCGAATACAAGGGATCAAGGCTCACCCGTAAAAGTTGTGGATAACCATTGTCTTGATTGTTTTTCTGATCTTTAAACAATGGTTGCTCCGTAATTAAATAAAAAAGCCATTAACCACACCAGAGTGATTAATGACTTTTCGTGACACAATTAATGTAAATAAGCAGTTTCTTAGTTGTAGGAAGGTCTGTTGCAAAGGTATTTACAAATAAATAAAGATTTTATTCTATCTCTTCAGTTCGATATAAAGAATTTATAAAGAAAGTCATACGTCTTTCATCAATGCAGGGGGCGTTTCTTGATCATACCACCTTTGGTGTCTTTCACGCTGTTCATTACAACAAAGGATGATGAGTCGATTTTATCGATTTCTGAATTGAGCTTGTTGAGTTCCAGACGTGTGATGACGGTGTAGATGATTTCCATCTCTTTGGCCTCAAACTCTTTGCCGTAGCCGCGTTTCCCATTGTATACTGTTACTCCTCGTCCCAGTTTGTGGAGGATCATCTGGCGTATTTCATCGCTTTTGTTGGAGATGATGGTTACGCCAATGTATTCTTCGATTCCCTCGATGATAAAGTCGAGCGTTTTTGAGGCAACAAAGTACGTAATCATCGAATAAAGGGCTGTTTCTACGCCCAATAAATAGGCTGCCACCAGAAATATGACCACATTGATGGCGATAATGACATCGCCAATGGTGACGCCCACTTTTTTGCTCAGGTAAATGGCCAATATTTCTGTGCCATCGATCACTGCACCTCCTCGCACTGCAAGCCCAATGCCACCACCCAAAAAGAATCCACCAAATATGGCCACCAGCAAATTGTCGTTGGTGACGTTGGGGAACTGCACGAAGGCCAGACAGAGCGCCAGCCCGGTAATGGCCAAAGCCGTTTTAATGGCAAAGTGCTTGCCCACTACTTTGTAGCCGAGCAGGATAAACGGAATGTTGATACAGAGCACCAGAATGTAAAGCGGTACGCCCGAAACTGCTGACACCAGAAGCGAAATACCTGTGACGCCCCCATCGATAAAATGATTGGTGAGCAAAAAGCCCTTGAAGCCAAAGGAGGCCGAAAGGATGGCAATCGTGATCAGTAAGAAATCCTTCAGGCTGCGTTTCACGGCTTTTTTGAAGCTGAGATAGGCACGAACCAACACATAATGTGAAAAGTCAGAGGGAGTTTTAACGGTACTTTTCTTTTTCCGGTCTCGGAGTATTGTAAGTAAGAGTATTTGAATAAAGAATGGATTCATGGTTCGTTCGTTTTTATAGTATTTAAACTTTTTCCTTGAAGTGATTGTTCAGTTTTCAGCAAATTTCAGTCCATAAATACCATTCTGGCTAAATAAAAACTGATTTTGGAATGATTATTGAAAGAAACCCTGACTATGATGAAACGGCTCCTTATTTATATTGCAGGAATTATGATGATCCTTTCCGCTGTGTGTTACAGTGGGGCAGATCGTTTGTGCACAGGTGCCGCGCAGAAGCAGGCCAACCAGGCAATAGGCATTGCTGACCATGAGCAGGACGGGTATGTGTTGCAGCCGAGATTATCGGTAAAGGCTGATGAGGTGCTTCACAGCGTTCATTCTTTTCAGTTTCATCAACTCACGAATAATGCCCATAAATCGCTCCAACATGGTGGGCGGCTGATTTTGCACACTCAACTGGTACAGCAAAAATACCTCGTTGGGCTGAGCCATTCGCAATTAAAGGCGGCTTCCCTGTGGTTGGACGGCTATTATCTGTACTTTCTTCGTAAAATTCTTCTGTAGAAGTTCCATCGCTTACCGCATCAGCCGGATAAGCATACAGCATTATTTTAATCCAACATTTATTCACCGACGGGCATGTGTATGTTCGTCTTCAAACTTATTTTACTCAGATGGAACGAATTATTTCAATCGAAGAATTTCTGAATAATCAGATCAATACATTAGTTTTTAAATCGCGCAAAAGTGTTTGGCCCGGCGTGTTGCAACTGTTGGTTGCAGTGGGTTTGTTTATGATGTCGGTAATGGTGGAATGGCCGTCCAAAAGTATTTATCCTCCGTTGCTGATGATGGCCGGAACAGTGTTTCTGGTAGTTGGCTTTTGGAAAACGGTGGTGAGAAAAGAGCATTTTATTTCTGCTGATAACCGACAAGTACTGATGCCTATGGAATTGTACTATGATTTGTCCGAAAGTGCAAAGCTGGTGCGCATTTATCAGAACGGGGAGTTCGAAAAATTGTCTGCGCTCAGGACTTCAGAGAGGGGTGCTCTGAAAATAAGGCTGCTGGTAACTGCCGACCGTAGTCTCTGCCTTTCGCAGGTGATTGGTTTTGAAGGGCTCGAACACACTGCACTTACTTTACCCCGGATTCATAGCAAGGATGAATCGGTATTTCTTCTAAATCGATAGCAGGAGGATGCAGGTCGGTTAGCCCTTGCGATGCTACGACCTGCATTTTCTGTTTTTCAAAAGTGGATGTATATTTATCTTCCAAAATAAGCTTATATTTGCACAAAAAAGTTGATATGCCAAATCTTTATATCATCTCGGGCTGTAATGGAGCTGGAAAAACAACAGCTTCTTATACAATATTACCTGAGATGCTTCAATGTAAAGAATTACACAGATATGACAACTCAGGAAATAAATAGTCTGCGATCAAATATATTAAAAGGAATTGCTGTTTCTTATAATAAACTTTTGAAAGCAACTCAAAAAGAGGATGGACAACTTGTTGTGTCAAAAGACGGTAAGGTAACGCGTGTGAAAGCTCGCGAATTAAAATCGACTGAATTTTAATTCTATTTAGCCTTTGCTTATATAAATTTCTGAAGATTTAATTGAGGGAGACTGAACTCTGTTTGATCGGATGATGGACTTATAAATTGAAAAGCGGACTCGCCAGTGTGGTGAGTCCGCTTTCATTTTTTTCAATACACCGTTACCATCATTTTTTGCAATACGGTGTCGCTGCCTATGCTGACGCCGTTTTTGTCGTTGAGGGCGCGCTGAATGTTGGTCATGGCTATTTCCTGCTGGCGAATGATTTCGGGGTTGGTTTCGAAATGGGTGTCGACGATGGTGGAGTTGTCGCTGCCGGACAAGGATGGCACACCTGGTTGGTTATTGGTGTGGGTTTTTGCCGGGGCATGTATTGTAATGTATTTCACATGCTCCACGGGGCGGTCGATGTAGCGAATTTCTTTCACTCTTTGCGTCACAATCCGGTCTTGGGTGATCGTGCGATGGTTGATGAATGTTCCAACAACGAAAAATACCAGCGCTACAGCTGCCACCTGATACAAGGGCATACGAAATTTTCCCATCATTAGCGGTTGGCGGGCCTGCAAAGCCTTGTCGAGTTGCAGTTTCAGGCGGGGCGATGGCTGCATTTCGAGTGCTGTGTGGGTGCCGGCGTGCAGATAAAGTTCCCGCATGGAGCAATATTCCATTTCGGTTAGTTGGCTTAGCACCATTTCGCGGTCGGTGGCCGAAAGTCGATCGAAATCGGTAGTTTTCAGTAAATGTTCTATCTTGTCGAAGTCCATAAGGCTTGTTGTTTTAGTTCGGTTTGTAAATGGCCAGCTTGGTGCCCAGCTGTTTGGTGATGTAAAACAGCCTCGATTTGATGGTTCCCTCGGGGCAGTTGATGATTTCGGCGATTTGTTTTACGCTCATTTCTTCGCCAAACCGGAGTTTGAAAATCAGTTGTGCGTCGCTGTCCAGTCGGCTCAGTTCAGTTTGCAATCGGTGGTCGAACAGTTGCCGGTCCATGTCGTCTTTCATAAATTCGAGCGGCTCGGGCTGATGTCCAACGTCGGCAGCGTGTTCGTTGCGCACCTGTCGACTTCGGTATTCGTTGCGCACCATGTTGGCGGCCAGACTGTAGAACCATGTGCGAAACGGTCGCGCTGCATCGAAGCTGTGGGGCTGCTCTATGACTTTGAGAAACAGATCGTGTACCATGTCCTCGGCCCGCTCACGATCGGCATTCAGTAACCGGAAGAAAAAGTGGAGCATCGGCTGCGCGTACCGCCTGTACAACTCGTCAAACGCCGACTGCCCACCTTTGGTGAGCAGCGACATTAGTTCCTCGTCGGACTTTGTACTGTAGTTTTTTTTGAATAACGCCATTGGCTTATTTCTCTAAGTCTTTAACCCATTCGGTATAACCCGAATTTCTGGCTATGGTTATTGCAAACTCTTTCATTTTTTTGGCTTTATCAGGCTCTCCACTTTGTTTGTAGTAATCTGCCAGTTTTACAAATGAAGCTACATAACCGGCATTCATCATTTTACAAACACTTTCAGCAGAGTTGTTGTAAAATGTTCGTTTTAAAAAATCGAGCAGGTACTTATTCTCAATATTGTTTCTTAGCACAGCAATATTGTTAAATGACTTAGCACTGTATTTCATCGATAAGCCTACGAAATACATCTTATTCTCATAACCTTTATAAACTTTCCAGTCAGCGAATATTGAAACATATATAGGTCTGTTTGTAACATTAGTAATTAGATGTTTAAATAAATTCCGATCAATTTTATCTGAATCATTTTTAAACGTCAGAGGTGCAATATTATTCTCTGTAAATTTGTTTTTTCGATATTCTTCATAGTTAGTGGCTAGCGGAATACTTAAAACTAATACATCCGGTCTGATTTTTTGACTATACTGCAGCACCCAATACGGGTAAGTATCGTTATCACCATAGGTAAGAAGTATAGCATTGGGCTCCAAAGATATTAAATTATTGTATGCCGTAATTAATATCTCCTGCGGCATTTCATTACTTTCATACCATTTCTTACATGTAATTTCAAGATTTGTCTTATCATTCACAAATTGATAATGATTCACCAAAAGTGGTAAAAGTAAAGGATCAAAAGGTTTTATTTCTTGTGCTTTCATAAGAGATTCTGTAGATTTGTTAATTCCGGGAATTCTCTCTTCATAAGTCTTCAGATAATTAAATTCAAAACTATTTGGGATTGACTTTTCCGCCCTTTCAATAAGCTTTGTTTGGGGAATAAAATAATCGCCTACCTTACTTTCCCATTTCTTATGGTCGCAAAATCTGTCAGCATTTCTATTTGCCATAAACCAATACACCCATGCCATGTTGTTGGTTGTTCCATTATCAATTTCCTGTTTCCAGGCTTTAGCTTGCTGTTCGTACCAGTCGAAATCGTGAACTTGACGAGTGATGGAATACACCGGTTCCGGTTTTTGTGCCATGCTTTGCAGCGAAAATGCGCAGAGCGCTATCAGGATAGAGAATTTTGTTATACGTTTCATAATGAATTTCGTTGTGTTAGTTTCGGAAGTGTCGCCGTTTCGCCCGGGATCGATGCAGCGCTTGTCCGAAAAGATGGAAATTTGAATTGCTTTGTAAAGTTATACACGCTAGTTTTCCAAACGTTCAAAAAAGTTCTATTTTTGTATTGAAAAAATTAAATAATAATTAAACTTTAATTATGTCACATCAGGACTCATCAGTAAAATCTATCATTTTTGCCCTTTCGGCTAATTTAGGCATTGCTATTACCAAAACTATTGCTGCAGTTTATACAGGTTCGGGAGCCATGCTGGCCGAATCCATTCACTCGTTTGCCGATTGTGGCAATCAGGGTTTGCTTTTTCTGGGTCTCAAAACCTCTAAGAAGGCCGCCGACGCCGATCATCCGCTGGGGCATGGCAAGGAAATCTACTTTTGGTCGTTTATCGTAGCACTGATGCTTTTTAGTATGGGTGGATTGTTCTCTATCTACGAAGGAATTCATAAATTGCACTCAAACGATGAAGTAAACAATCCATTTATTGCTATCGGAGTGTTGTCGGCCAGCATTGTGCTCGAAGGATTTTCGCTTTGGGGTTGCGTGCGCGAGGTAAATAAGATTCGTGGCCAGCAAAGTTTGCTTTCGTGGGTGAAAAATACCCGTCAGAGCGAGTTGGTGGTGGTGCTGGGCGAAGATGTGGCGGCGCTACTCGGGCTGGCTTTCGCGCTGGTGGCCGTTGTGTTGGCTATGGTTACCGGCAATCCGCTGTGGGATAGCGTTGGGAGCATTGGTATCGGGGTGTTGCTGGTGCTGGTGTCGATTTTTGTAGCTACGAAAGTAAAAAGTCTGCTGATTGGCCAAAGTGCCGACGAGCAGGTGCGCAACGATATCAAAGCATTTTTGGAAGCCCGTCCCGAAGTTGAGACCATCTATAATATTATCACGCTTCAATTAGGTTCGCAGCTAATGGTCACTACCAAAGCCCGCATGGCTCCAACAGATTCGGCCGAGCAATTGATCAAAAACATCAACCTTTGCGAAAAAGAACTAAAAGCGGCCTTTCCTACTATAAAATGGTCGTTTTTCGAACCCGATATTGAAGATTAAATTTTTACCTGCCATCTGGTACGAAAGACCTTCTGACAAATAGCTCAGAAGGTCTTTCTTGTTTTTGTGTATTTGCTTGTTGAATGTTCGTTGTTTTGACATAATGTTGCAGTATTGCATTTATTGTCTACCTTTTTGGCGTTTGATGTGCGCCTTTTTTGACCAATATGAAATTATTGTCTACTTGCTGTAGCTGTTTTGAAAGTAGTTTTGCAACAGGTATTAGTAGATTTTTTATTTGAAATAACAGGTATGAAAAAGATGTGTGTAATCAAGGCAAAAATGGATTCCATTTTGCGACTTGACAGAATGTTTGTATGGAAACAACATAAGTTTCGGGCAATAATGGTTGCCATTTGTGGAATAATAATGGCCGGAGTGCCGGTGCTGAAAGCACAAAGCAGTTTTAGCGGAGCCAATGGCGATTTGTGGTACGATAGCAATGGGGCTACCATTCAGGCGCATGGCGGTCAGGTACTAAAAGTGGGTGATAAATGGTGGTGGATAGGCGAAAACCGTAATGGGAATAACAATATCTGCCTGTATTCGTCGTCCGATTTGTATAGCTGGAAAAACGAGGGTTATGCCCTGCAAACAGCTGTAAACAGAGCTGATTTGGACACAATGGCTTACTTTGTACAACTTTACGGCCATTTGAGCAGTGCCGGAAAGGACTCTGTTTTTGATGGAATTGCCCGCAACAAAGTAGTGGAACGTCCCAAGTTAATGTACAATGCTAAAACGGGCAAGTACATTATCTGGTTTCATGATGACGACTCCAACTATGGCGCCGCAGCTGCCGGGGTAGCCATTGCCGATAGCATAAGGGGGCCTTATAGGTTTGTTAAACGGTCGCGATTACACCAGATGACGGATGCCGAATACGGCACTGCCTGGTACGAAGCCACTAATTATCGCGGATTTGCCAGGGATATGAATGTGTTTGTCGACGACGATGGCCAAGGGTATATAATTTATTCGAGCGAAGAAAACCGCACGATGTTTATTTCGCGATTGAATAAAGAATATACCGATTTGGATGTGCCAAAGGTGCCTGTGGGCCTGGCCAAAAACGGTGTGGACTTTGTGCGGCTTTTCCCCGGAGGACAACGTGAGGCACCGGCCATGTTTAAGTACAATGGCAAATATTATATGGTTAACTCGGGTGCTACAGGTTGGAGTCCTAATGCGGCACAGTACTGGGTAGCCGATAAAATTATGGGGCCGTGGACCAATTGGGGCGACCCTTGTGTGTCGGAAGCGGGTATTCCTTATCCGGCCAGCACTACCTATGCCAGCCAAAGCACCTGCATTATTCCCATCGATGCCAAATTGGGGAAATTCATCTACATGGGCGATCGATGGAATAGTTCGAAACTTTCGGATTCGCGGTATATCTGGCTACCGGTCGTTTTCACGCAAAACGGGAGTATTCAAATTCGCAGCAAATCCAACTGGCGTCTCAATTATCTCGACTCCATCAATACTATTCGATATGATGTAAATAAACTCAATAAAGTGGTGTTCGCCGATACGGATTTACCTACGAATATTGATGCACAAATAAGGGGAACCAACGATTGGGTGCCCACCAATTTGAAAATGACATGGCAAACTCCCGTTTCGTCGCTGGTGCCCGGCGCCATAGCGGCCGTAAAAGGTACCTGCACCATCAATGGTGTGGAAACGCAGTTGTCGGCCAAAGCAGCCAATGTGCCGGAGAATATGATTTATTATGTCGATTGCGGTGCCACAGCTGGTTCGTCGCTGTTGGATTCGATCAACAAAAGAAATATGGCACCAGCTCTGATCAACAAGCAAACGCCCGATCGGGCGTTTGATGCTACCACCGGTTGGGGCTACCTGGGAGCCATTGGCACCGATATAGGGTACAAAGACAATACGAGCACCGACCCCATGCAAAGTGGTTGGTGGGCCTATGGCTCAAAATATATCGACTATAAGTTTAAAATTACCAATGGAACTTACCGGATAGGGTTGGGGTTTCACGAATGGTGGGGCTACACCCGGGCACTGCGCGGAATGGCTTATTATTATAATGTGTACGGATCGAATAAGCAACTATTGCTCGGCAACCTGACCAACAGTGCCGAAACCGTTTTGAGTAGCGATATCAGTGTGGCCGATATTAGTGCCACCAATCCTTATCTCACCATTAGGGTGATGAAAACCGGCACAAATGATGGAATTCTGAGTTGGCTTTCGATCAGTTCGTTGTCGTCGGCCACGGATGTGAAAACCCTGTCGGCCACTGATTTTACGCTTTATCCCAATCCGGTAAGCTCCAATGCCGACCTTCATTTTACGACTTCGGATCACGTGGCGAATAATGAAATGCTAAGTATCTACAATTTGTCGGGAGCGCTGGTGATGCAAGCTTTGGTGCAAACAGGCGTAACATCCATCAAAATGGATATAGCGGCAGGATCGTACATTGTACATTGGCACAATAAAAATACAAAACTGGTAGTTGCTGATTAGCCAGTCGAAAAAAATAATCTATGCCATGAATGTATTACAATTTAGTTTGTAATTGATAA
>JBJOOU010000194.1:0-2513 GCA_046051105.1 Bacteroidota bacterium | reverse complement strand
AATATCTGTTGTGTAACCCAAAGCAGCTCTTTTTTTCAATGAGTTCATGTATTTATAGAACATACTGTTTGTGTATACATTGTTTACTGTTGTTCCGTCCGTAAGTGTCAGGCTTTGAGTTAGATTCGAATATGCCGGCCAGTTGGGTTCTGCTGCATAACCAGTCAGAATCGTAGTATTATAGACACGTGCATCAGGTTTGCCTTTCGAATTCAATTTCGTCATTTCGTACATCAATGATTTGTTGATATAGATTTGATTGCCAAATATTCTTTTGTTAGTGTATGTTGGAGGCAAAGCAGGCGAAAAGTTGAATACTGCTGGATTACCATAATTACCAATGCGGTGCTGAATGGCAAAAATAGAGTATTTGTTGTAAAGCGTTGGATCTGCAATCCATTGTTTTTTCCAGGTTAGAGAGTCGGCAGCCCAATATTTATTGGAATTAGCTGTAGAAAAATCGATCACTGCTTTAAGTTTTACTTCAGCACTATCTCTAGCTATAGCATTGTTCAGCGGAAAGCCAGACATTGTTATATAAATACGTCCAAGCATAGCAGTTGCCGCTATTTTATCTGCTCTACCATAATCTGCAACGGACGCATTGTCTGCATTTTTCATATCCTTGTTGATAGGAAGATATGAAATAGCCTTTCTCATGTCGGGAAGAATAATTTGTTCGTAAATATCAGTTGCTTTTGATTGCGGGATTTTTGCCACTTCGGTAGCACTAAGTGGCTGATCAATCAACGGTACATTACCGAACAGGCGTACTAATTCAAAATAAGCCCATCCTCTAAGAAAGTAACTTTCCCCGAGTAATTGATTCTTAAAGGTTTCGGATACAAAACTGATATTTGGTATTTTCTGTATTGCCGTATTGGCATCCAGAATTACTTTGTACCACTCACACCATGTTGCATTAAATGTGGTAATCTCACTATTGGCTCTGAATGTTCCAATCTCAGAGTATTCGCGAAGTCCATCTGTTTTCGGATTTACCCAGGCATTATCTGATCTTACTTCCGACATTAATAGAAATTCATCGTTTGTTATGAACCTCAGGTTTGCGTAAATACCAATTACAGATTGTTCTGCTTGTTTAGGCGTCTTGTATAGATTTGCTGTTAAAAGCTGGTCGTTGGGCGTTACGTTCAGAATATCTTCCGAACAAGCAGTAAACAGCATAGAACACGCTAGTACGCCGAGTATATGTTTGAATTTTAAATATTTCATGATTTTCTATATTAGAATTAGAATACGATATTAACACCCATAGTAAATACTCTTGAGGTTGGGTAGCCGCCATAATCGATACCCAGCGAATTGCCACCACCTACAGCAGTTGATGAGCCTGAATTTGCTGCTTCGGGAGAGAAACCACCATAATAGGAATCGAAGATTGCCAGATTTTCGCAAGAAACAAATACGCGTGCACTGCTATAATATTTAGGCAATACAGGCAATTTGTATCCAAAGGTCAGGTTTTTGATGCGGATATAATCCGATGAATATAACCATCTTGAATCGAGTGTAGTGCCAGTTGTAGTACTCAGGATATAAGGAGTACTGCCGTCACCTTGCTCAGTTTCTGACCACCATGCATTTCTCCAACGTCCCATAGCATTGCTGCTTGCTCCCATACCCGGACGGTCGATGGCACGACCCAGTATACCGTATATTTTACCACCTGATTGTGCTGTAATAAGGAACGAAAGATCAAAGTTTTTATATTCGAATGTATTTGTCAATCCATAAGTGAACTTTGGAGTAGGGGAGCCAAGATAGGTTTTATCAGCGGTTGTGATAACCCCGTCGTCATTGGTGTCTTTGTAACGAATGTCACCAGGTACGAACTTGGTGCCGTTGAATGTAACAGCAGTACCATTATGTGCAGCACTGTAAGCGTCAATTTCCGCTTGAGTTTTCCAAACACCTACAGCTTCGTACATATAGAAAGTATTGATTGGTCTGCCAACTTCCAGAATGTTTGATGTATTTGTAGCATCAAATCCAGATAATACTGGTGTGTTGTTGATGCCAATGCGTTTTACAACATTTTTGTTATATGCAACGTTGAAAGAAGTACTCCATTTAAGTTTTCCTGTAAGATTTTTTGTATTAAGTTCAACTTCCAATCCTTTGTTGTCGATATCGCCAATGTTATCCGATTGTTTGGTGAAGCCGGACGCACCTAATACCGGAACTTCGTATAATAAATCGAATGTTTTCTTAGTATAATAATCCAACGATAATTGTACTCTGTTGTTAAATGCTCCTAAGTCGATTGCTAGGTCGGTACTATTTGCTTTTTCCCAGCCTAACAGAGGGTTGCCCGAGCTGCTGATATAATAACCAGCCTGTCCCCCTGAAATGGCAGTACCACCATAGTTGGTTGCTGTAACCAACGCTTGTGAAGCGGTGTAAGGAATGGAGTTATTTCCGGTGATACCGAAGCCGGCACGTAGCTTTATGTTGTTAATCTGATTTATGTTCAATGATTTAAAGAATGG
>JBJOOU010000193.1:0-17716 GCA_046051105.1 Bacteroidota bacterium | reverse complement strand
ACACCAAAATAAGTCATAAGCTTACCGGACTTACTCAGGGGGCTACATACAGCTTTAGCTACAAGTACAAACAGGGCAATGTAAACTCGGCAGATGCAACAGTTAGTGCATATGCTTCTTTGCTGCCCAATGATGTGCCGACGAATTCAATTGGATCAGTGTTCACTTCCACACCTCCAACCTCCACAGCAGCTACCCAAACGGCTCAAACTGGTACAGTCACTTTTGTGGCGCCGGGCAATAGTTGCTTTGTTGTTTTTGCTAAAAATCCGTCATCTACCAATAATTATCTGCATTACATTGATGATATGGCATTGACAAAAACAAAAGATGCAGAAAAAAACGTTCAGACGTCGGTGAGTGCATTTTCCTTTAGCTCAACCAATCGTGCTGATACGATGTTGGTGACGGGCTCTTTGCTCACCGATAGTATTCGTATTACAGCTCCCGAAGGCATTGATGTGAATCCGAAAGTATTGCCGCCGAATGCAGGAGCAGTGCAGGTAATTGTCAGTTCCCGTGGTTTTTATTCACTTGCTGAAAATCTGACCTTGACAAGTGGTGATGTTCAAAAAAAACTTCCTCTAACTGCCACATACAATACATCATTTGTGACGCCGGTTAATACCGATAAATATATCATTCAGCAACGAATAGGAGGTAAGGTGATTGGTAAGAAAGCTGGGACAACTCAGGCTGTTCTGAGATATGCTGAAAAAGATGAGAAATCGCAGCAATTTCAGTTTGTGGCTGTCAATGGGAAGAGCAATGTTTTTTATATGCTCAATGCCGAGAATAAATATCTGACGAAGTCAAAAAACACGGCATCGCTATTAGAATATACCGATAATATACTTGATAATGCCTCATATCCACGTTATTCCGAGTGGGTTTTGCAAGGCGTGTCTGATACGTTAGTATATATTACCCAAGCCTCGGATGCCGCAAAAACAATTAGTTCTGACTCCATTGTGGATGGTCGCACTTTGTACAATGATCGTTCAGCAAGTTCTGCAAATAGTACTTTTATTCTGCAAAATATTTCAACATTGAACACCGGATTTCTGTTTGATCCCGGTTTTGAAAACGCAGCTGTAGATGGTGGTCCATTAGGCACATGGATTCCGTCGAATGATCCGGTTCAACTGGGCGCGTATGGTTACTCACGTGTACAGGGAGGCAACGGATGGGCAACAGCCGGGAAAAAGTGTATGTATCTTCGGTTTTTGGGAGATGCAACATCCTACAATTCCATTAGTCAGAAAGTATTTTCGTTGGTAAAAGGAGCTACTTACCGGCTGGATCTACAGTACAAAGTTCAAAGTACCAGTAGTACAGCATTGGTCAATATTTACGCAGCCACTACTGCCAATGCAGCCACATCAGCTGCCATCGGTGGATTGTACACAACTACTACTGCTGCGTCAAGCAATACGGCTACACAAACTGCGCAAAGTGCATCGCTCACGTTTGTGGCACCTGCAAGTTCAGTGTATATCGTTTATGCTAAAAATACATCTTCGACGAATTTCAATTTCTTCATCGACAATCTTAGTTTGACGGAAACGAAGCCCTCTGCCGTGGAGAGTATTTATTCGCAGCCTTTATTGAAAGTGTATGTTGGAGACGAATTGTATGTCGATTACAGCCTGCATGCAGCTACTGCAACAGATTTTAAAATCTATTCGGTTGATAGTAGATTGGTTTATAATAAGACATTAATGTCTTGTCAGGGTTTTAATCATCAGGCTTTAAATGTCGGTTTGAAGTCGGGTGTTTATCTGCTTCGTATGGAGGCGAACGGACAAGTGACTAATACGAAATTTGTAAAATAACCCATGAAAATCAATGCAATGAAACGAAATTTAATTTTATTACTTGTTTTGTTTGTTGGCTCGCTGATTGTAGTGGGGCAGGATAGAACTACACTTACTGTTACGGGTACAGTATCATCAACGATCTCACTAACTAATAAGGAGGTGATTATTCCGGGTAAATCAGATTTACATATAACAGCAGCCTACACACCACTTACCAATTCAATTATCCGGCTGAATTCTGAAAATTCGTGGGTGTTTTTTGATAATATTCGGCCGCAAACTGTGATTGATTCTTTGTTGCCATTTATTTATGTAAATGGAGAAACGGCTACCTACAGAGGAAATGCGCGGGTGGCAATATATCGGCACGGAACAGTGGTGATTCCGCAAGCTCCGGCTTTTCAGCCACTCACTTTTTTTAGCGGACAAAATTGCACCGGCGATTCTTTGAAGTTTTCGCTCTTTGCAGTCAATAATTCGTTCGGAACGTTTGATAACAAATGTCGCTCTTTCCGGCTGAAACGGGGGTATATGGCCACCGTGTACAACAATCCCGATGGCACAGGCTATAGCCGTGTTTTTATAGCTTCTGACGGCGACTTAGTCGTCAATACTTTAAGTAGTTATTTGGATAAAACAATTTCGATGGTGCGGGTAATGCCATGGGAATGGGTTTCGAAAAAAGGTTGGTGTCAGACCGGCTGGGGATCGTCGGGCGATGTAATTACCAACTGCAATAAAATGAATGCCACCTGGTTTTACACCTGGAGTGCCGATAATTCCACACGCCCCAATTTCGAGTATGTACCCATTCGTTCGCAACAGTACTGGCCATCATGGTCGCAAATATACGGACAAAATTATGTGTCGCACGTTATGAGTTTCAATGAGCCGGATCATACCGAACAGTCCAACGTGTCGGTGGCGCAGGCCATTGCTCAATGGCCCGATTTTCAGAAAACTGGTTTGCGAATTGGTAGTCCTGCATGTACTGACTTCTCGGCCTGGTTATATCCGTTTATGGATAGTATTAAGGCGCATAACTACCGACTCGATTATGTGGTGATACATGCCTATTGGGGGGGCTATACAGCTACTCAATGGTACAATGCACTAAAAGCTATTCATGACAAAACCGGACGGCCTTTGTGGATAAAAGAATGGAATAATGGAGCCAACTGGACTACTGAAACCTGGCCTTCGTCCTACGGTGATGGGTTGGCAAAGCAACTAACCGAACTGAAAGCAATCCTGAATGTAATGGATACTGCTCATTTTGTAGAACGGTATTCCATTTACAACTGGGTAGGTCCAATGCGCATGATGATTTCCGACGATGGGTGGGTGACACCTGCTGGTGAGTATTATCGCGATAGTAAACCGCCATTGGCGTTCAGTCGGGTGAATGAAGTGGTGCCTTCTTATAAATTTTCCAGTAAAACTACTTTTATGGATTTGGTAGCTAATAGTTCTGATTCAAAAATTACATTGAGTTGGACGAATGGAGACCAGGAATTCGCCAGCGAGATAGTGGTGGAGAAAAAGCCGGAAGGAGGGACTTACTCCGAACTTTTCCGAACCAGTCAGACCACAGCGATCACTTCATATACCGATACGCATGATTTTACACAGGCGGGTAAGTTTACTTATCGTGTGCGCATTCTCCTGAACAATGGAACAGAGCAGGTTTCGAACGAAGAGTCGTTTTTTGTGACTGCCGGAACGGATATCCAGTATGGAAAATTTAGTACTTCATCAGTCGATTGGAATACCGTTGCCTTTAAAAACAATTACTCTACTGTGCCAGCTGTATTTACAGGTGCACCAACTAACGCAAGTTCGTCGGCATTGCTCACTAGCAAAGTGAAAGTAAGCAGTTCGCGTCTAATGAGCTTCCAATTGGCTCCATGGACATATCAGAAGTTAACCACGCTCTCTGCTGAAGAATCGGTACCTTATTTTGTAATTAAGCCGGGAAATTATAATTTTGGTGGGTTAAAAGCCATCGTGTCTAAAACCACGGTTTCAGGAACATGGAAAACGGTGACTTTTAGTAGTGCTTTTGACTCGTTACCTGTGGTTTTTGTATCAACGACAACGTCCAATAATACGATTCCTACCAATTTGCGTATACGGAATGTAACCAAAACAGGATTTGACGTAAAACTACAAAAGGAATCGAAAAACTCAGTGGCACTAGTTTCCGAAGTGTTTTCTTATATGGCCGTAAGTAAGGGCGTAGGATATGTAAATGGGAATAAAATAATTGTAGGTAAAACAGCCGATAATGCGGTAGGAAATGCAGTGACGCAATATGCAAGAGTGGTATATCCCGAGTCGATAACCAATCCGATATTTCTTTCGCAAATGCAGACTTGCAACGATGATACGGTAACAGCCACTCTTCGCTGCCGATCGGTGCTGTCGACTGAAGCACGGGTGTTTAAGCAGCGGGAACTGTCGATGGGATACACCGCTTCGTCTACTGAAACTGCTGGTTATATCCTCATCAATCCCGATGTTGTTCAGGCGGTTGATGCCGTTCATAGCTCTGCTTTCCGCATTTACCCCAACCCTGTGAAGGATAAAATGTATATCGAGTGGACTTCCACAGGAGCAGTGAAAATTGATATTTATGATATGTCGGGCGTTCTGGTGCGGAGTGTTTTGCCTACCGAAAACTATATTGATGTGTCCGCATTGAAAGCCGGTTATTACATGATAAGTACAGGCTCCAATCAAATAATGAAATTTTTAAAGGATTAAAGAAGAAAAATGAAAAAGATTGTTTCGAGTAACGTTTTTGTTAGATTATTTCTCCTGATTTTAGTTAGTTTTTTGTCAGGAGAAATTTTTGCTCTTTCGGAAAATCCGAAGGAGAGTAAAAGTGTATTTCAGGTGCAAAATCCCGATTACAAACTAAGCCCGCATACGGGTATGACGCGTCAGCATTGGAAAGATGCTGCGTTGTATGTATTGAAAGGGGCTTTTGGGTACATTCATTCGCTGGACGATCCGATGAAATTTCCCAAGCAGGAAGGTAAAAGTTATCCGCAGAAATCGGCACAAATTCCTACTGAAAAGCTGGAAGGGTTGTCGCGTACCTTGTTTGTCGCTGCTCCGTTGTTGAAAGAGAATCCCAATCTGGAATTGAACGGAATAAAAGTTGCCGATTACTATCGTCATCAATTGTGTAATTTATTCCGACCATCCAGTCCTTCGTACATCAAACCCCAAGCCCGCAACGGAGGTCCTAACCAGAATTTAGTAGAATTCGGAGCGATGGCTATTTCGATGACGGCTATACCGGAAGTGCTGTGGGAGCCACTGAGTCAATCGCAAAAAGACTCTTTGGCGAATCTGATGATCAGTTATGGCGATGGAAAAACCGTGGATTCTAACTGGAAATTCTTCAACATTTTTGTGTTGAGCTTTTTCAAAGATCATGGTTACAAGGTAAATGAGAAATTGCTGGTTCAATACCTCGAAAAGTCGCTGGCAGCCTATCGGGGCGAAGGTTGGTACAATGATAGTCCGGCCTACGATTATTACAGCATGTGGGCTTTTCAGATGTATGGTATTTACTGGGCCGAGTATTACGGAAAAAAATATTATCCGGAAATTGCGGATAAATTTTTGCACAATTTCTACGACCTGAAAGATAATTATCCCTATCTTTTTAGCCGTGATGGTAAAATGATTATGTGGGGTCGAAGCATTTCTTATCGTTATGCAGCAGCCACTCCGTTTCCATTTATGGGCTACGAAAATCAACCGGGCGTTAATTGGGGTTGGATGCGGCAAATAGCTTCCTCTACGATGCTGCAATTTCTCACTCATCCCGAGTTTATGGATAAAGGGGTGCCTACGCTGGGTTTTTATGGCCCGTTTGAGCCGGCAGTGCAGGTGTATAGTTGTCGGGGAAGTGTGTATTGGGGCGGAAAAATATTTCTGGGACTATTGATCCCTGAAAACAGTCCTTTCTGGACGGCTGCCGAAAATCAGGGACCATGGGAAACTGATATGAAGAAGGATTCGGTGTACAACCGTTTTGCGCCTGGATCAGGTACTTTAATAACGAATTACCCCAATATAGGAGCTTCCGAAGTGCGGGCGTGGTGCCATGCCTCAGTGGCTGGCGATTGGCAGCTTTTTCGGAGTACCGAAAACTACAATCGCTTATCTTACAGCTCGGCGTTTCCATGGCAGGCTGATGGCGAAAGGGGAGAAGTGTCGATGAACTACGTCATCAAAAATGCACGCAACAAATGGGAAGCATTGAGATTGTATGATTTTAAACGTTTCGAGAATGGTATTTACTACCGGGATGTAACGCTTGAAACGAATGGCGGGGTGAAAATGCAGTTAGCGGACATCACACTCCCCAATGGTATTTTAAGGGTAGATAAGCTGACCGTAAACCCCGATTCGCTCAACGAGGATATGAAAACAATTCAGATTCGCTTAGGGCATTATTCGCTGCCACAGTTATCGAAAGCCATTCACGATGCCTCGTTTCGCATTGGAGGGCACGATGCGAAATCGATTGATAATGGAGAGTATACGCTTACGATGATTCCGGTAAAAGGATTCGAAGCAATGGAATTTGTACATTCAACGGGCTTACATCCGGTAAAAAGTGCAAGTGCAGTAATCGATGCTAAAGATCAATTGGTAGTAAAACGGAAAAATACAAAATTTTATATCACGCTGATGTTGTGGTCGAAGTCGGATAAACCTCTGTCGAATAGAGAATTGAAAGTGCTGAAGCGAGTGAAAGTCGCAAAAGACGAAAAGTCAGTAGAACTTAGCTTTAGCGATAAAACCAAAAAGATAGTTGTGTTTTAGATACAATTATTTGCGTAGTTGGTGAAACGAATGGAGGCGGGCTTGAATCAAATTTGAGTCGGCCTCTTTTCTTGTTGCGCTTGTGTTTGTTTGATAAGTTTAAAACTAAAAAGAGGCTGAATCAATTTTAAAGTGATCCAGCCTCTACTAGAGATTTTAGTAGTTTAATTTCTCCAGCCGTATTTGGTTGTATTTCGCTTTCTGATTGTATTCTCGAAGCATTATATAGCCCTCTTTAGCTGGCATAGGTATCAGTTGAAATTCTTTCTTTGCTGATAATGGTATCTCCTCGGTGGTTAATGTTCCATTAATGAATGAGTTAATGCCTAATACATTATTTCTTTTACCTGTTTTTGCGTCTTTCTTGTTGTTGATATAGAAGAACGCTAAACCGTCACCGTCTTTTATTTTCTGAGAAAACAAATAGTCTGAAGAATTATCATAGGTTGTTGTCTTCTCTATAGTGTTAGATTTTAGTAGATTGAAGTCCTTGTCGAAATGAAAAAGAATCATGTTCTTTGTAGCAGCCGGATCCCGTGCAAACCAACCAATGATGGGGATAAACCATATAGGATAGGAAGAAGGATGGTACATTTCGGTAATAAAAAGAGTTGATTGATCATTTAATACGGCCACTCTTTTCAGTACAAGTTCATACGAACCAGGAGTCTTTCCTTTTTTTGATATTTTGATATCACTCTTCATTTCCAACCATGATTTGTTGACTCGCTGAATTTCGTGACCAGCCGAATCAAGCTCAATCTTATAAAAACCTACACCGCGGTCGGAGCCAAATATTCCTTTGTCATTGTAATATTCCCCCATGATGAAGAGATTTTTACCGTTAGGTACATAATTCAGGTAGCGTACAATCTTGGGTTTGTCTTTATTGCCTGAAATGGTATATTCCCAGATTTTATTTCCGGTTTTTATACTAAAAGCTAATACTTTGGTGTAAGTAGTTTTTTTTAAGGTGTATGTTTGCTGAGCATAAATAATTGAATCATGTATGCTCTTTATTATAAAGTTTGTGTAAATTCCTCCAATGGAATCAACTTTGATACAGTCAATTGTCCAATCCTTTTTGAGATCGGAATTGTAGAAATTCATATTTGAAGGATTACTGTAGGAGGATGTTCCATACAAAGTTGCTGAATGTACAAACATCCCTGACTTTTGTTCATTGCAGTAGGAGTTGATAAAGGTACGTTCATAACTCATACTAAAGGTAGCTTTTGTACGTATTTTTTTTAATTCAGTTACCGGATCAAAATCTGTAAATTTCCCATCAATAATTCTTTTTTCGCTTGAAATATTGTTATCTTTCAGGGAAATAATACGAATGGTATTTAGAATTATTGCTTCCTGCGAATAGTAAATTTTGTCGAGTATTAGTTTATCGCCCATGAGCGTGCAGTCGTCAAATCGACTATAAAGTAAATAATCTTCTTTCATCCCTTCAAACTCACCATTGTTTACTTTGTTTAGATTTTTATCCAGTACAACGTATTCAAATTTCATGGTTTTCGAACTCGTTTTGTCTGTTTGATAAAGGTAAAAATATCCGTAAAGATTCTCGTTGCTGTCGTAAAGAATTGACGAGTAGACGATTTCTCCTTTGGATAGATTCATTAAATCCTGCATCTGACCAAAGCTGGCCAATGAACACAATAGCGATAATAGAATGAGCTTGACTTTCATATGATGATTTTTTATAAATGATTTACAAATATAATTAATTGAACGAAAGAAAAGCCAAATACGTGAAGGTATTTGGCTTTTTTTTTATTGATATTCGAAAATCTAGTTATAAAGTATATCCATGCTGTAAGGTTTCAACGAAATTGAGATATCATATTCATTTTTAAACAGAAATGCATTTTTCTGATACGATGAAAGTGTCTTTGAAATAAAGAAATCAGGAAGTTTTACTTTAAACTCTTTTGGTTTCGCCGAATTGTTGATAAATACAATGGCTTCTTTGTCGAAGTATTTGCGGGCATATACCCAACCATCGGCTGTGGTTTGCAGGTTGATAAAGTCGCCGTAAACGAACACCGGATTTTGAGCCCTGAAGTGAGCAAGTTTGGAAACTCCGGCCAGCAGTTTCTTTTCGTGTTCATTTAGTCCGCTGAATTTCATCATGCGGCGGCAATCGGGGTCGTTAGCGCCTGTTAGTCCAATTTCATCGCCATAAAAAATAACGGGCACTCCCGGAATGGTCAGGTTGAAAGCATTCATCAACATCAATTTGTCGTAAGCTTTCGGGTCTGATACCCCAATGGTTCTTTGCCAACCGGCAGTTTTGGAGTCTTCACCGAATTTCAAATCGCCGGAAGCCAGCGCCATAAAACGTGGTTTGTCATGATTGCCGGAAATATTCCCCATCAGATTATGTGCACCATAAGTATATAAGCTGGCACTCAGAATATTCTGTACCTTTTGCAAGTCGCTTCCACCTACGCCGGCAAAAGCGGTATTGGCCACATCATACACATTAAAGTCGAACTGTCCGTCGAGCATGCCGGTGTTCAGATAACTACTGATTAACTCCGGACTTCCGTAGGTTTCGCCAATCTGATACAGGTTTTTACCTTGGTTAGCTTGCTTGATTTTCAGCGTAAGTTCTCGCCAAAACTGCTCGGTGATGTGTTTGCAGGCATCGTGGCGGAACCCATCCAGTTTAAATTCGCGCAACCAGTACATAGCCGAGTCGGTCATCATATTCACCACTTTGGGGTTCGATAAATCCAGTGTCGGCATAAAGGTGTCAAACCAGGTAGTGAGTCGTTGATCATCCCAGCGTTCGGTGTTTAGCGATCCGTCGGGCAGGTACAAAGGCGTTGTCCATTCGGGGTGTTGTTTGTAAAATGGATGTTCTTTGTGTACATGATGCGCCACATAGTCCAATAAAACATTGATGTTTTTCGAATGTGCATCGGCTACCATACTTTTGAATTCCTGATTGGTGCCAAAACGAAAATCAACTTTCGACGAAGATACCGGCCAGTAGCCGTGATACCCCGAAAATTTGGTTTTCATGGGGGCGTAGAAGCCGTAAGGTTCCGTAGGATTTTGATTGACAGGCGATATCCAAAGCGTATTTACGCCCAACTTTTCAAAATAACCGTCGTCAATTTTTTGCTGTATTCCGGCCAAATCGCCACCCCAATAATCCACTTTATGATTTACATCAGGGCGGTTCATCGGATGATCGTTGGTTGTATCACCATTCATAAACCGATCCACCAACATAAAATACATGATTTGGGCATGCTTGTCTGTACGGGTAATTTGCGCAGCATCTGCCACCACTTTGCCTTTTTCCAACGGAACGAGAATGTCATTGCTCACTCCGTAGTCGTTGCAGGCCCAGACGCGAATGTACGACCGCTCCACCGAATTTGCTTCGGCTGGTATCGTAATCAGCACGTTTTTAGGTTGCACCATTACCAACTCATCTGGCAATAGGTAATTTTGCCAATAGACATACACTTTCTTTGCTTCGTTTTGCAGATTAAGCGTGATGGTGTTGATGTTGAATTTATTGGTAATTAATCGTGGATACTTGTCGGCATTACCTTTTACCTGCAAAATAGAATTGAATTTTCCGTAGCCGTTATCTACTTTATCCGGATTATTGGGGTCGTGGTTCTGGTCTCCATCAATTTTCATTTGATACAGATACGAACCCGGACTCAGATAAAGCGGCACTTCGTAAAGGCCTTTTGCATTCAGTTTCAAATCAGGCGTTTTTGCCGGCGTCCAGTCATTCATTTGGCCGGCTATCTGCACTTGTTTGTAGCTCTTGCCCTTTGGATTGAAGGTAAATGTGTAGCTGATTTTGTCGGTTTTACGGCAGGGAATCGAGTAGGCAACACCTTTCACCCAGAGTTTCAGATCCACAAAATGAGGCATGGAATCTGCAGGAGTCAGCGCAATAATTTTCTTGTTGGAACTAAGTTTGATTGATAAAGCTTTTGTAGATGCAGTGACTGAATCGAGCTGTTCCGGCTTTAGGACATAATCCTGTGTGTAAACGGTATTCTCCCCTTTTTGCAAGGTAAGGAGCGAATTCAGGTTGATGCTGTTTTCGCTATCGGTAGGAACATTGATGGCGGGCTGCTGACAGGCGGTAAGCGCCAGTATTGCCGGAAAAATGAGTCGTATGATCTTCATGTAATTCAGAATTTTATTGCAAAATAAAAAGAAGTTGTGCGGGATAACGAATCATTCGGGTGGAAGCATTACTAATTTTTAATGCAAACGATTTAAAATGATATTATCCGCATAGATAACATCATTTTAAATCGTAATGTTTCGCAGAGTTAAACTTTATTTTGTTTATCTCACTTCGTAGATCTGAACCGACTTGGCAGGAATTGCAATTGAGTTTTGAAGCGGCAACTGCTGGCCACTGATAATGTTTAGGGCTGTTGTTTTTCCGCTTAGCATTTCATTAAATCGTGCCAACGAAAGCGCCTTTTCCTGATTGCCATTGTTGCTGATAACCATCACGGTTTTGTCTGCATTGTATCTGAAAAATACATACAACCCGTTTTCAGGGATAAACTGTTTCATCTTTCCGTTTTGCAAAACAGGGTTGGCTTTTCGGTAATGAAGCAGGGTTTTCAGGTAATCGAACACTTCATTTTCGTCTTTGGTGCGTCCTTCAGCGGTAAATGCGTTGCGCTTGTCGGCAGCCCAGCCGCCGGGAAAGTCGTACCGATGTCCCTGATAATCGCCGGGAGTGCCATCAATCATCATTTCGGTGCCGTAGTAAATTTGCGGATAACCCCGAACGGTGGTGAGCAGCGCCAATGCCATTTTGTATTTCTGCACATCTCGTTTTACCGCTGTTGAGTAGCGGTCGATATCGTGGTTGTCCAGAAAATTCATGATCATATTCGGATTTGGATACACAAAATCCTGTGCAAAATGAGCATAAAATCGCGACAACCCGGTGTCCCAACCTTCGTTTTCGTTGAAACTCGCGCTGAAAACGTCTTTCAAACAAAAATCCATCACGCTGGTGAGCCGGGAGTCAAAACCGTCTTTATTCTGATTGCCCGACTGGTAATAAGCCACTTCGGCAGGCGTTTTCACCCAACATTCGCCTACCACATTCATATTCGGGTATTCTTCCCGAATCGATTGAATAAAATTCGCAGCCACCCGAATGTCGTTGTACGGATAGGTGTCGACCCGCATTCCGTCAATACCGGCATACTCAATCCAGAAAACATATACTTGCCTCAGGTAATCAAACAACAATTGATTATTCAGATTAAAATCAGGCATGTTTGGAGCAAACCAACCGTGGGTGAGGCGCTGCAAATCTGATTCTGCTGCATGTGGATCCGTCCAGGCAGTCATGCGGTAGTTGGACGAAGTGTAGCTGGGCCACACATTGAACCAATCTTTAGCCGGCCAGTCTTTGAGCCACCAATGTTGCGAGCAACAATGATTCGGCACCACATCAATGATCGTTTTCATTCCATTGGCATGACAGGCATCCACCATGCGCGGGTAGTCTTCATTTTTCCCGAAACGTGGATCAATTTTGTAATAATCGGTACAGCCGTAATGATGGTAAGAATAGGCTGTGTCGTTGTTTTCGAACAATGGAGTAGTCCAAAGCGCAGTCGTACCCAAATCAGCCATATAAGGAATATGGGCAATAATTCCGTCGATGTCGCCGCCATGTCTTTTGGCCGGATTGCTGCGATTTACACCCTGAAAATAACCTTTCACGGAATCGTTTGCAGGGTTCCCATTTGCAAACCGATCCGGCATCAGCAGGTAAATGGCATCAGCTTCGGTAAAGCTGGGTCTGCTTGCCGAATTAGCTTTGCGGGCCTTTAGTTCGTAGGCTATCAGTTGTTTTTCTTTTCCCTTTTTCAGCGTAATCGTAAATTTTCCTGGAACTGTATTTCTCTCAATGTTCAGGTACAGAAAAACATAGTTTGGGTTGTCTGTCAGTTGTTTACGGGCAATGCTGACGCCCGGATAACTGATGGAAATATCAGCAGATGCAATTCCTTTTCCGTAAAACATCAATTGCAATTGGCTGTTGTGCATTTCAGTCCACCAAAAAGTGGGCTCCAGACGTTGTACCAGCGCTTTAGTTTTGGCTTCGGCAGAAAGAATAGAAATAAAAATTGATAAGTAGAGAATGAATCTTTTCATACTATTGTGATTGATTTTTAAGGTAGAAAGGAATGGAAAATCTTATGAAGCGCATGTTGCTGATCTTCAAGCGATCCGGTTAGCTGCGGCGTGTTGTCATTCCACAGCTGCTGCCAGGCGGTTGTGTTTTCTTCCAACAAGGCATTCCAACCTTTGTCGCGAGCCTCCAGCGCTTTTTGTTGTGCCCTTGCTGTAAGTTCTTTGTAAGGGTGGTCGTTGGAGTTCAACACTGAAATGTATTTGTACAGGCACACGTATTCATTCGCTTTTACATCAATTCCTAACGAAAAACCAGCTACTTTTTGCTTCTCAATTTTGGTGGGATTAAGCTTTTTAGGCGCATTGTTTTTTAAAAAATCATAACTCAGAGCTTCACAAACCTGGAAGTTGGTATGTCGGGTCTGAATCCACAGATGCGCGACCTCTTTCAGGGTTTGCGTTTGCAATACATTCCATTCGGGTGATTTTTCCGGCATTTTAAGAGCTGGAAACGCCCCGTCAATTACAGGTTTGAAGGTGATCTTACCCTCGAAGCCCAACGACCGCATATAATATCGAATTGCTCCGACTTCGGGATCAGCCTGACTCAAAAAACGTTGAACAATAGCCTCAATATGATAGCCGGCGGGGGTTATAACTTCATATGACCGTTCAAGTAGGCCATTTTTGAGGTTCAACGAACGACGATAAGATTTAATTTCGCAAACAGCAAGATCCAGCATTTCTGCGTTCAGAATAAGTTGAACAGAAGACCAATTGGGGAGGTTGCTCAGCTTTTGTTGGTCGTCAGCATTTATCGAGTATATCCCGCTCATGTTCGATTCGGGACAAGACATGTCGGAAGAAAATTCTTCACAGCAGCCCTTCTGTTTCAGCAAACGATTGCCTATTACAAAATCAGCTTCATTTTTATACGATCCATTCATGCTGAATACGTTGTCTTCCAGTATCCATGGCGAATTTATTATGTTCATAGCTGATATTTTTTTAATCTGTTTTTATGTCCTTAATAATCAATGAAAATAACGCGGCTACAATCAGTGAACATCCAGCCAAAACCAGACAGTAGAGCGGATTGTCATTGAAAATATATTTCAGAATAAAGCCCGATGCAATGCCACTTACGATTTGTGGAATGGTGATGGACATGTTGAAAAGTCCCATGAACATTCCCATTTTTTTAGGGGGAATGGAGTTGGCCAACATGGCGTAAGGCATTGCCAAAATACTGGCCCAGGCTAGCCCAACTCCAAACATCGGAATAATGAGCAGATGAGCATCCTGAATGATGAAAAATGAGAGTAAGGATAAACCTCCGATTGTCAGTGCTATGGCATGTGTCGTTTTCTTCGAAAGTTTTTTTGCCAGAGCCGGTAGCAATAACGCAACTATTGCTGAAATTCCGTTGTAGATTCCAAAGAGTATTCCCACCCAATCCCGTGCATCCCGAAACGGTGCCGAGTTGGGATCAATGGTTTCAAAAAATCGGAGAGCTACAGCCGGAGTGGTGTATACCCACATGGAGTATAAGGCAAACCAGGAGAAAAACTGAACGAGCAATAATTGTAACATTACCGGCGGAATTTTAAACCGACCGTCAACGTTTGTGCTATTGTTTTCTTGTTCAATTGCTTCAGGTGGATATTCGTCAGTTCTGAAAACGGTCCAAAGTATAGAAGATACCAGCACAAAGGCACCAATGTAAAATGACCACACAACATTGTCAGCAATCATGCCTTTACCCGCAGGAGTTTTCGAAACTCCCATCCAGTTGCCTAATATATAGGGCAGCCAGGATCCTAAAACGGCTCCCACGCCAATTAGCAATGTCTGTACCGAAAAACCCAATGCATGCTGTTCTTCGGGCAGTTTGTCTGCTACCAATGCTCTGAAAGGCTCCATCGAAATATTGATTGATGCGTCCATGATCATCAAAAGTCCACCTCCAATAAACATCGGTGCAATTGCGCCAGCCAGATGAGGGGAATTGGGCATCAGAATGAGTGCAATGCTTGTAAGAAACGCACCTACCAGAAAATAGGGTCTTCTACGCCCTAGTTTTGTCCAGGTTCTGTCGCTCAGGTAGCCGATTATGGGCTGCACAATCATTCCCGTAAGTGGAGCCACCAACCAGAACCAACCCAGGTGATGTACATCGGCTCCAAATGTCATTAATATACCCGAAGCATTTCCGTTTTGAAGTGCAAACCCAAACTGAATCCCCAAAAAACCGAGGCTCATGTTGACAATCTGAGAAAATGAGAGGCGTTTTTTCATGTGTATTCGAATTGATTTTTTGAGAATTAAAGAGTTGATTCCCGGATAATCAGATTTGTTTTTACGATTTTATTGCTGTATTGACCGTGGGTAATTCCTTTTATTTTGTCAATCAGCAGGCGGGCAGCATCACGTCCCATATCATATCCGTGTTGTTCAACAGTACTTAGCATCGGGTCGCAGGCACGCGCTAGTTCGCCGTCCGAGAACCCAAATATAGCCACATCGTCCGGGATGCGAAGTTTGGCCAGCTTAACTGCATACATAATACCTGCCGCGCAGTGGTCGTTGATGGCAAAAAAACCATCCGGACGGTCGGGTCTGTCCAGTATTTCGGGAGCAATAATGATGGCTTCTTCGCGGGTGTCGCATACTTTAATGAGTGAATCGTCCACCGGAATGCCATATTTGCGGAGCGCGTCGAGATAACCGTTTTTGCGGTTTTTGGAGATTTCGAGATGGAAGGGGGAACTAAAGAATGCAATACGTTTGCACCCGGTTTGTATCATATATTCAACTGCGGCAAAAGCACCCACATAATCGTCAACTACCACACGGTCGGTGTTGAGGCCAATGCAAATACGATCGAAAAATACCAATGGAATATCACTGTCCAGCACTTCCTGAAAATGCTCGTAATTGGTGGTGTGTTTGCATAATGAAGCCAAAATGCCCGATACGCGAGCTCCAATCAGGGCTTGCGTGTTGTGCACTTCCTTTTCGGGAGTTTCGTCCGACTGACTGACTATGATGTTGAAATTTTCGCTGTTTGCAACCTGCTCGATACCAGATAGAACGGATGAAAAAAAATAGTTATTTATTTCCGGAACAATTACCCCGATTGTGTTGTTAATACTCATACGAAGGCTTAAAGCCAGGCTGTTAGGTTTGTAATGATTCTCTTTTGCAAACTTATTTACAGCATCTTTCGTATCCTGACTAATATCGGGATGATTCTTCAGCGCCCTCGAAACAGTAGATGGAGATATATTGAGGGCTTTCGCAATATCTTTAATAGTGATTGGTGGTTTTTTCATGTGCGATTCTTTTTTGTTGATGATTGAATTCAAACACAAAAGCAACAGTATTGATCAAGGGTGAAAAACAAAAAAATATCAGTTGATAAATGTGCGCAAAGAAAATTCTCTGGTTCTCTTGTAACTGACTTATTTCGATTTCAATGCAAAGTTAAAACAGTTTGTCCGAATAAAAAATTATTCAGAATATAATTGCGCATTTATAGCGCAAACGTTTGCGAGGAAAAATTGGGAGGATATTCACTTTTTCGGAATAAAAATAAATCACGTTCATCTATTTTTGCTTCGAAAATTATTACGATTATTTAGTGATTGCCGTAAGGCGGTTAGTAAATGTTGACAGATAATTTTTGAGCTGAGATAGAATATAAATTTCAACCTTAAAATTTTAAATGCATGAAGTACAATCACTTTAAGCTAAAACTACGAGCTTTACTAGCCGTATGTGTGATGTTTGTTTTTGGCATAGCCAATGCACAACAAATATCAGTTTCCGGTATTGTGAAAGATGCTGTAACCGGCGATCCAGTTCTTGGAGCCAGCGTCACAGTAAAAGGTTCCAACAAAGGCGTTATCACCGACACCAAAGGTGCTTTCGTTCTTTCCGTCCCTTCCAACGCCACCCTAACCGTTAAGTACATTGGGTATACCACGGTTGAAGTCCCTGTGGCAGGTAAAAAAAATCTTATTATTCAACTTAAAGAAGACGCCGTCGTTCTTGGCGAGGTCGTAGCTATCGGTTATGGTACTGTCAAGAAAAAAGATGCTACCGGTTCGGTAACTGCAATCAAACCTGATAAGTTAAACAAAGGTCTAACCACTAATGCTCAGGACATGATTGTGGGTAAAATAGCAGGTGTGAGTGTAATTACATCAGGTGGAGCACCCGGAAGCAGTTCAACCATACGTATTCGTGGTGGTTCTTCGTTAAACTCGAGCAATGATCCTTTAATCGTAATTGATGGTTTGGCGCTTGATAATAACGGTATTAAAGGTGTATCGAATTTCTTGAGTACGATCAATCCTAACGACATTGAGACCTTTACAGTGCTTAAAGATGCATCAGCTACAGCTATTTATGGTTCCAGAGCGTCAAATGGTGTGATCATTATTACTACCAAAAAAGGAGAAAAAGGTAAAAAAATTCAGGTGTCATATGATGGCAATGCATCTATGAGCAATGTGAAGAAAACTGTGGATGTGCTTACCGGAGATGAATTCAGAGCATATGCCTCCCAACTGTATGCAGATCGGGCCGATGTGTTGGCCAAACTAGGTACAGCTAATACAAACTGGTCTGATCAGATTTTTCAACAAGCACTGAGTACCGACCATAATATAAGTGTAACAGGCGCTATTGCTAATATTCCGTTCCGCTCATCAGTGGGGTATACTAATCAGGATGGTATTCTTAAAACATCTAATTTCGAGCGATATACAGGTGCTATGAGTCTAAGTCCATCTTTTTTTGAAGATCACCTGAAGGTGAATCTTAACGCAAAGGGGATGTTGGCAAAAAACAGATATGCTGATGCCGGTGCAGTT
>JBJOOU010000192.1:0-12253 GCA_046051105.1 Bacteroidota bacterium | reverse complement strand
CTTTGTATTATAAAAAAGTGAAGCCCGTCAATAAAAAGCTGAAAATAACGTTTAATGTGTTGGAAAATTCCAGGCTGCTAAAAACGGTTGTGTACGATCAGGAAATAGTTGCAGATATGGTTTATCAGAACTACGATACCGATGAGCCGGGCAAATATATGATAACTGATTACCTGGGTGTGTTGAGAGCAAATTACATTAGCCATTGTCAAAAGGCTATTCTTAAATTGATTGACGAATTATCCTGATATAAAATGAGAAAATTAAAGAGTTTGATGCTCGTTTTTGCAGCTTTGATGACCATGCAAGGCTCTGCAAAGAGTGTAAGAGGGTTTATTACTACCTTGAAGAGCGATACAGTTTGGGGCTTTGTACAGGTGAGTCGGTTTAATCAGGTAACAGGAGGTTTGATGTTGCATGGTATTGAGTTGGAGTCTTTTCATTCAAGAGTTGTGTTTCGGGCAGATGGTGAAAAGCGCTTTACAGCCTATTTCCCCGAAATGTTGTCAGGCTTTGGCTTTAAATACAATGATGAGTTGTTTATTTATGAGCAGCAGAAAATTGCTCATAAAAACATGTTTGGCGGTATTAGTGAAGAATTGAGATTTATGCGGGTTCAGGAACAAACTGATTTGATGATACGTTTTAAAGAACCAGTCGGCTCGGCGAACCGTTGATCTGATTGGATGAAAATGAGAATATTGTGCTGTAAGGATTTAGACTACAGTGATAATATTCATTAATGTGAAATATAGAATAGAGAAATATGCAAAACTGGAAAAAAACGATTGTGGCTGCATCGAGAACCTTGAACTTGGTGGATGCTGAAACGATCAATCGTGTGCTGTTGGCATTGGCTGATGAGGCTGTGGCTCAAGCGGATACTATTTTGTTGGAGAATGCGAAAGATTTGGCGCAAATGGATGCGGCCAATCCTTTGTATGATAGATTATTGCTTACAAAAGAGCGAATCGAAGGAATTGCTTCAGATATCAGGAATGTGGCTTCGTTGCCGTCGCCACTTGGCAAATTGCTTTCGGAGACTGTTCGCCCCAATGGTATACGTATTTCGAAAATTTCTGTTCCATTTGGCGTGGTGGGTATTATTTATGAGGCGCGTCCCAATGTTAGTTTTGACGTGTTTTCTCTGTGTCTGAAGTCGGGCAATGCCTGTGTGTTGAAGGGTGGAACAGACGCTCATAATTCGAATATGGCTATTGTGGCGGTTATTCAGTCTGTATTGGAACGATTTGAACTGGATAAAAATATTGTGACTTTACTTCCAGCCGGACGTGAGGCTACGGCCGAATTGATGGATGCAGTGGGCATTGTGGATGTGATTATTCCGCGCGGAGGTAAAGGACTGATTGAGTTTGTACGCGATAATTCGAGAGTACCAGTTATCGAAACCGGAGCGGGCATTTGTCATACCTATTTTGACGAAACCGGCGATGTAAGTAAAGGTAAAGAAATTGTGTTTAATGCGAAGACACGGCGCGTAAGTGTGTGTAATGCATTAGACTGCCTGGTGGTGAACGAAAAACGTCTTACAGATTTACCTCAACTTTGCGAGAAGCTGGCTACTAAAAATGTTGTGATTTATGCTGATGTAAAAGCTTTTACATTCCTGACAGGTAAATATCCTGCTGCTTTATTGCAGAAGGCTACTGATGAAAGTTTTGATACAGAGTTTATGGATTATAAAATGGCGATTAAAACCGTAGGTTCGTTGCGTGAAGCGATCGAACATATTGCCTTGCATAGTTCCAAACACAGTGAGTGTATTGTAGGTGAAGATGCAAATGCGATCGATCTTTTTGACAAGTCGGTAGATGCAGCCTGTATATATACCAATGTATCTACAGCTTTTTCAGATGGTGCGCAGTTTGGGTTGGGGGCCGAAATCGGTATAAGTACGCAAAAATTGCATGCACGGGGTCCAATGGCTCTTGCTGAGCTGTGTTCTTACAAATGGATCGTAAAAGGCGAAGGCCAGGTGAGAGGCTAGAAAGCACCTCAATATGTATTTTCATCCTTTTTTGTTGCAACTGAAATGAAACTGTAAATATATTTAGCATAAATTCGAATATTTTTAATCAATTTGTTGTGCATTTCAAAATAATTGTTTTTCTTTGTGACCAAAGAAGTGAGTATTTTTCTCGGTTGGTTATAAGTTAGGCACTCCAAATTGAAATAAAGGATTGATTTGTTTTAACCACGTTTTTTATACTGTTCTTGAAAAAAACAAATTTTATCAATTCTTTATTTTAGTTTATGAACATTTATGTAGGTAACTTAAGTTACAAAGTTCGCGAAAATGATCTTCAGGGTGTAATGGAAGAGTACGGACAAGTTGAATCTTGCAAAATTATCAAAGATCGTGAAACCGGTAAATCAAAAGGTTTTGCTTTTGTTGAAATGCCTGATAACAGTGCTGCTCTTAAAGCAATCGAAGAACTGAATGGTGCTGAGTTTGATGGCCGTACCATGGTAATCAAAGAAGCTCGTCCAAAAGCTTAAGATTTTATCAAAAGAAATTCGGAAAACTTCTGTTGTCGAAAGATGGCAGAAGTTTTTTTATGAGATTTTGATTGCTTCTGTTTATAAGGTATTTATGTTTTGTGTTAGAATGGAGATTAAGAAATAGAATCAATTTTAAACGTATGAAATTAAAGGCTGCTTTACGCAACGGTGGTATTGTTGGAGATATTTTACTGCTTTTTGGTTTTTTTCTGGTTTTGGGAATAATAGGCGTGCTGGTATCGACAATCTTGTCGGGTACTGATGTCAATAATCTTGCTGTAGTAAAATGGCAACAGGCTATACAGTCGATAGCGATGTTTGTGCTTCCTTCTATTTTGTTTGCATATTTGTGTACAGATGATGGGGTGGAGTTCTTGCACATAGCGAAACGACCTCGTATGAGCGTAATGGCTTTTGTTGTGATGCTACTTGTTTTAGCCATCCCTGCAATTAATTTACTGTCATTTTTCAATCAGCAGATGTCATTGCCTGCCTATATGTCGGGCCTGGAAAAGTGGATGAAAGCCTCTGAGCAATCAATGGCTGCGATTACACAAAGGATGTTGAATGTGAGTGATTTACATGGTCTTTTATTGAATATTGTTGTAATTGCAGCGATACCGGCTCTTGGCGAAGAACTGTTTTTTAGGGGTGCTATTCAGGGTATCTTTTCGGGACGAATAAATAAGAAAGCCGCCATTTGGATTGCCGCCATTGTTTTTAGTGCTATTCATATGCAATTTTACGGATTTGTGCCACGTATGCTCATGGGGGCTATGTTCGGGTTTATTTTGCTATGGAGCGATAGTCTTTGGTTGCCGATTGTGGCTCACTTTGCGAATAATGCGATTGCGGTTGTTTTCTTTTTTTTTAAATCAAAAGGCTATCATTTGCCGGATTTCGATACGTTGGGCACAGGCTCTACATTGTGGTTGGGAGTGATGAGTTTGTTTGTAGCCTTTGGAGGGCTGATAATGCTTAAGAGGATGTTGCAAGGGCTTGAAAATAAGTAGTGTATGCTTTCGGAGTGTGAGACGTCGGAATTGTTGGGTATTTTTCGGAATCTTTAGGGTATGTTTTCTTTAAGCAGGCAAATAAATGCTATAAAATTTGTATTTTTGTGAGTTTAAGGCAATAGAACGCAAATTTTTGTGTTTAAAATAAGACTACTTCTGCCCGAGAATAAAAAAACAGAAAATCGGTCGGAAATAATGTTTTATAACTAATTAATAAACTGCATTATATGCTCGTTTTTCAGAAGAGAATCGGTTTCTTTCAATATATTATACTTCTTTTAGTACTAACGCTGGCTGCTGTTAGTTGTTCTACCAAAAAAAATACATGGTCGAGCCGTACTTATCAGGCTTTGAACACTTCCTATAATGTTTATTTCAATGGCTATGTAAGCTATAATGATGGGTTAAAAAATATCCTTAAAGCCAATAAGGAGGACTATTCTAATGTAATCCCAATGTATCCGATCAGTCATCATGCCAATGCTACTGCTGCGACTTCTGATATGGATCGAACCATCGAAAAATGTCGAAAGGCAATTAAACTACACTCCATAAAGGTGAAGCCTGAAAAGGATTACAAGAAAATGAGTGATCCAAAATACAAAGCTTTTCTGGCTCAGGAGGAATTTAATCCGGCTATGAAGGAAGCCTGGTTGTTGTTGGCAAAAGCTGAATTTCATAAAGCCGACTTTCTGGGGTCTGTTGGCACTTTTTCTTACATTAAGCGCCATTATAGCTATAATTCGGACTTGGTAACGACTTGTCAGCTCTGGATTGCTCGGGCCTATGCCGAAATGGACTGGATGTACGAGGCTGAACAGGTGATTTCCAAGCTGGATCAAAATAATTTGAAGGGTGCTAATACGGGTTTATTTGCCGCTGTAAGTGCTGATATGATGATTAAGAAAAAGCTGTACAAAGAAGCGATTCCTTTTCTGGAATTGGCATTGAAGGATGAAAGCGACAAGGCGATGAAGCAAAGATTTAATTTTGTGTTGGCTCAACTTTATCAGCGTACCGGAGACGTTAAACTGGCTTTTGATTCCTACAGTAGGGTGATAAGTATGAACCCCTCTTATGAAATGGATTTTAATGCCCGTATTAACAGGGCGCAACTCGACGTAGCTAATGTTTCAAAGATCAGACATGAGTTGCGTAAGATGTTAGGTAATCGTAACAACAAAGAATATAAAGACCAGATTTATTATGCTTTAGGGAATACTTATCTACTGCATGGTGATACTGCTACCGCTATTCTGAATTACAAGTTATCAGCCGATACAAGTTCCCGCAAGGGAATCGATAAAGCGGTTACGCTTATTACTTTGGGTGATTTGTATTACCAAAAGCGTAAATATGTGGCTGCTCAGCCATGTTACGACGAAGCTTCAAAAATTCTGTCGGTAGAAAATGATAACTATATCAGAGTAAAGAAAAGAGCCGAAACACTTAGCGAATTGGTGACTCAAAATGATATTGTAGTGCTGCAGGATAGTTTACAAGGACTGTCCAAAATGTCTGAAATTGATCGAATGAAGGTGATCAAAGCGGTTATTGATAAGCTGATAGCTGAGGAAAAAGCAGCAGAGCAAAAAGCTTTGAAGGAAAACGAAAGAAGAAACCGTGGTCCGGAAGAGGATGATTTTGCCACAATGCCTCCAATTGGTGCTGCTTCTGTAGGAGGATGGTATTTCTATAATCCTGATATCTTGCGCAATGGGCAAACTGAGTTCATTAAGAAGTGGGGAAAACGTAAACTGGAGGATAATTGGCGACGTGCTAATAAATCGGCTTCTCTGTTTGGCGATGACCTTCAGGCTCAAAGAGCAGAGAATGACACATTGTCGGCCGATACATTGAAACGTCAACCAGGCGCCAAAGCGCAGCTTGTTTCCGATAACAAAAAGCCAGAGTTTTATTTGCAACAGATACCAGTTACAGCGTCTCAACTGGCTAAATCTGACGGCGAAATTGCAGATGCTTTATTTGCAATGGGCGAAATTTATAAAGATAAGGTTGAGGATTACTCGATGGCTATCAGTACGTTTAATGAATTTATTCGTCGATTTGGAACTGATAAGCGTGTGCCGGATGCTTACTACAACCTTTATATCATTCAGGTAAAGACGGATAAAAAAGCAGAGGCAGAGCTATTAAGATTGAAACTTATTCAGGATTACCCAAATTCAAAATACAGTAAGGTGCTCTCGGATGCCAATTACGCCGAAACGCTGAAAAAGATGTATGCTGAGCAAGATTCTATCTACGAAAAAGCCTATCTGGCCTATAATAAAAGTGATTTTGAAACTGTATTTCAATCTACTGAATATATTCGTAAGGCTTATCCGTTGTCATCACTGATGCCGAAATTTATGTTGCTAAATGCTTTGAGTATAGGGAAGAAAGATAGTCCGGAGAAATTCCGCAAAGCCCTGGAAGAACTTATTGCAACCTATCCGGGAAGTGATGTTAGTGCAATGGCCAAAGACATGTTGGCACTCGTAAAACAAGGGAAAGAATCGAAAGTAGGTACTGCTGGTGGATCACTTTTAGCAAAACGGGATGAAAAGGCTGTAGTGGAGCAATTAGAAATATCGAAAATGAAGTTCTCTGCCGAAAAGAAAGGCAGACATCGCTTGATGCTCATCGCTTCGACATCGCTGGAGAGTATGCAAAAGCTACAGTATGAGATGGCTAAGTATAATTTTTCGCATTTCCTGATCAAAGATTTTGATTTGGCTATTAATAAGTTGGATACTTCCCGCAATGTGTTGTCAGTTCTCAACTTCGACTCCTATGATGAGGTGGAATGGTATCAGTCGTCGCTCAAGGCAGAGGCGTCAGTGGAGCAAGCACTATCTGACCTGAATATTCAGAAAGTAATTATATCGGAGGAGAATTTTGGGTTGTTGAAAGCTTCTTATCGATTGGAAGATTATCTGGCATTTATGGCCAGTCCACAGTCGCAAAAGCAAATTGCGGAACAGCCGAAGCTTGTAAAACAGACAGTTGCTTCAATTCCTCCTCAGGAAGCAGCCCAATTGCCGGAGATAACGAATAAAAAACTTTCAGAAAAGAAGCCGGAAGCGCAACCAATGGTTGTAACTACTCCAAAAAAGGTTGAAAAAGCTGAGACGGTTAAGCCGTCTGCAAAACCGATATCACAACCGGTGGCTACTGACGCTGCGAAAACAGAGACGAAACCGCAGCCTACAGCAGTGGAGGCCAAAAAAGCCCCTGAGACAAGCTCTCCGGCGGTAACGCAAACGCCTGCTGTAGTACCACCGAAGCAAGAAGAGGTGCCACTTTACAAAGGATTGTTTGCATACAAGGCCAATGACCCTCACTTTGTTGTGATGTATGTCATAAGTGGCACAATGGAGTATGAAAAGGTGCGCACTGCCTTTGAGGCCTATAATAAATTGAACTATCCGAAAGAGAAATTGACTCTCCAATTGGAAAAAGCGGATAAGCTTCAATTGATTATTATTGGAAGTTTTGCTGATGCTGCCACTTCGAAAGCATACCTGCTAAAAATGGTGAAAGAAAAAGGGCTGTTTGATGGAATGAAAAACGCTAACTATCGCAACTTGCTGGGTACACAGAAGAATATCAATGTGGTGGTGCAGCAAAATGCGCTGAATACTTATTTCGATTTCATGAAAGAATATTATTTGAAGTAGCATTTGGGCAGAAAGCCTTTAAAATAAGAATGGTTTAAACAGGAAATAAGAATGGATATATGAAGAAAGATCGCATACTTTGGGCTGACGATGAGATAGATTTGTTGAAACCCTATATTTTGTTTCTCGAGGAAAAAGGATATGAAGTGGTTACTGCCACCAATGGGAAAGATGCAGTAGACCTTTGTCAGAATGATAAATTCGACATAATCTTTCTGGACGAAAATATGCCCGGGTTGAGTGGTCTGGAGACACTTGCCCTGATAAAAGATATTGATCCTGATGTGCCAATGGTGATGATTACCAAAAGTGAGGAGGAGAATATTATGAATATGGCTATCGGAAGTAAGATTGCCGACTACCTGACCAAGCCGGTGAACCCGAGTCAGATATTGCTTACGTTGAAGAAGAATATTCACAAGAAGGAAATCATGACGGAGCATACCACTTCTACTTATCAGTCGCAATTTGGGCGTATAGGTATGCAAATCAACGATTCGCTGACTTATGAAGACTGGGAGGAAGTATATAAAAAGCTGATATATTGGGAGCTAGAGTTGGCTGATACAGATAACGGTATGGATGAAATGCTGAAAATGCAGAAAACCGATGCCAACAATACCTTCAATAAGTTTATCAAGCGCAATTATGTGTCGTGGTTCGAAAATCCGGACAAACGTCCTCTGATGAGTCCTGATATTTTTAAGAAGAAGGTCTTCCCAATGCTGGACAAAGGCGAAAAAGTATTTTTCGTTTTGGTGGATAATTTCCGATACGATCAGTGGAAAGTGATTCGCGAGCTGATGGGGGAACTCTTCACGTTTACGGAAGAAGGAATGTATTGTACGATTCTTCCTACTGCAACTCAGTATGCCCGCAATTCTATTTTCTCAGGTTTAATGCCTGCTCAAATTCAACAAATGTTCCCCGATTTGTGGGTCGATGAAGATGAAGAAGAGGGTAAGAATTTAAACGAGAAAGATTTAATACAAACTCAAATACAGCGTTTTCGTAAGAATTACACATTCTCTTATCATAAAGTGAATGAGTCATCGTATTGCGAAAAGTTGATAGAGCAATTGCCTCGCTTGGATGCCAACCAGTTGAATGTGATTGTGCTGAATTTTATCGACATGTTGTCGCATGCACGTACTGAGTCGAAAATGATGCGCGAATTGGCGAATGATGAGCAGGCTTATCGTTCTTTGACATTGTCGTGGTTCAAGCATTCAGCCACTTATGAGCTGATGAAAGCCATTGCCCGACGCGGCTACAAAATCATTTTTACTACCGATCATGGTACCATCCAGGTGGATAATCCGATCAAAGTAATTGGTGACAAGAATACCAACGTGAATTTGCGTTATAAAGTAGGTAAGAATTTGAGCTATAATAAGAAGGAGGTTTTTGAAATCACAAAACCTTTGCAGGTAGGCCTACCTAGCCCCAATGTAAGTTCTACCTATATTTTTGCCGGAAATGAAGATTTTTTTGCTTATCCCAACAACTACAACCACTATGTGAGTTATTATAAGAATACATTCCAACATGGCGGTATCTCGTTAGAGGAAATGTTGGTTCCACTGATTGTGATGGAACCTAAATAGTACATTTGATAATACATAATTTTTATGAAAACATATACCAATGTAAAAGACCTCGGCAATTTGCAGGAGGCTATTAAAGAAGCTCTTGAGATTAAGAAAGATCGTTATGCATACAAGCATATTGGTGAAAATAAAACCTTATTGATGGTGTTTTTTAATTCCAGTCTTCGAACCCGTTTGAGTACTCAGAAAGCAGGTATGAACCTAGGAATGAATACGATGGTGCTGGATGTAAATGCGGGTGCCTGGAAGTTGGAAACGGAGCGTGGCGTGGTGATGGATGGCGACAAACCTGAACATATTTTGGAGGCAATTCCGGTTATGGCCAGCTATTGCGATGTGATTGGGGTGCGTGCTTTTGCGCAGTTCGAAAGTAAGGAGTTTGATTATCAGGAAACGATTATTAACCAGTTCATCAAATATTCAGGCAAACCGGTTTTCAGTATGGAAGGGGCCACTTCGCATCCTCTTCAGGCTTTTGCCGACCTGATTACGATCGAAGAGTACAAGAAAACAGCTCGTCCCAAAGTAGTATTGACTTGGGCGCCGCATCCACGCGCTTTGCCTCAGGCTGTGCCTAACTCCTTTGCAGATTTTATGAACGAAGCGGATGTTGATTTTGTCATCACACATCCCGAAGGCTACGAATTGGCGCCTGAATTTGTGCGTGGAGCTCGTGTAGAATATGATCAGATGAAGGCCTTTGAAGGGGCTGATTTTATTTATGCCAAAAACTGGGCTGCTTACGCTGATCCCAACTACGGAAAAATTCTTAGCAAAGACATGAACTGGACGGTGAGTGAGCGCCAGATGGCAGTGACCAATAATGCTCATTTTATGCATTGTTTGCCCGTTCGTAGAAATATGATCGTAACTGATGAAGTGATTGAAAGCCCGCAGTCTATTGTTATTCCTGAAGCGGCCAATCGTGAAATTTCTGCTCAGGTTGTAATTAAACGTTTGCTCGAAAGTCTCTAAAGAAATTTTTATAGAGACATATTATCAATAATAGAACTAAAATTTCTGAGAGAAATATATTAAAATGAATTTAGAACAAGTTGCTGCGTCGATACGCAATGTGCCTGACTTTCCAAAACCAGGCATCGTTTTTAAAGATATTACTACCGCATTTAAAGATGCTGAAGTATTGCATTTTATTGCCGACGAACTGTACGAGTATTACAAGGACAAAGGCATCACCAAAGTGGTCGGGCTTGAAAGTCGCGGTTTTGTGTTGGGTAGTATCTTGGCTTATAAGTTGAATGCAGGCTTTGTGTTACTACGCAAGCCGGGCAAACTTCCTGCAGAAACTTTCAGAGTGGATTATGAGTTGGAATACGGCACCGATTCGTTAGAAATACATACCGATGCGCTTGACGATAATGATGTGGTTCTTCTGCATGACGATTTGTTGGCTACCGGTGGTAGTGCGGCAGCAGCTTTGCAATTACTCACTGAGTTCAAGCATTCGGCTGTTTATGTTAGCTTTTTGATTGAACTGGGTTTTCTGAATGGCAGAGAGCGTTTGCATGGTGCGAAAGATATTCATGCATTGATTCAATATTAAAGCATAATTTTTAGACAAACATTTATCGAAGTAAATACTGACTTTTCCGATGGCTTTTTCGTTGGAAAAGTTTTGTGTTTGAAAGCGATACAATCACAGATCATTTTTATGGAAAAACTTACGCTGGTAAAAGTCGGCGGAAAAATTGTAGAAGAACCAGAAACACTCAGGCAATTACTATCCGACTTTTCAAAAATTCAAGGTAAAAAAGTATTGGTACATGGTGGTGGACGCTCGGCTACTGCTATGGCTGCCAAGTTAGGCATCGAAAGTCAGATGGTGAATGGACGCCGGATTACGGATGAGGAGACGCTCAAAGTAGTGACGATGGTGTACGGCGGGCTGGTGAACAAACAAATTGTGGCCGGGTTGCAAGCCATTGGCGTCAACGCATTGGGTCTTACCGGAGCCGATTTGAATTATATGCGTTCGGTAAAGCGTCCGGTAAAAGACGTAGATTATGGCTTTGTGGGCGATGTGAAAGAGGTGAATTCTGATATTTTGGCTGATTTGATAGCCCGAGATGTAGTGCCGGTGTTGGCGCCGCTTACGCACGATAAAGCTGGCAATATGCTGAATACGAATGCAGATACTATTGCTGGTGAGGCCGCAAAAGCTCTGGCGTCGCATTTTGATGTTACCTTGATGTTTTGCTTTGAGAAAAAAGGGGTTTTGATGAGTGAAACCGATGATGAAAGCGTTATTTCAAGCATTACTCCCTCTCTTTTTGAAAAGTATGTGGCTAATGGCATCATTTCCGGAGGTATGATCCCAAAATTAGAAAATTCATTTGAAGCGATTAATGCAGGTGTGAAGCAGGTGGTGATTACGCGCGCTGATTTGATTCATACGGATGGAGGTACAAAAATTACAAAATAACAAGATATCAATATGAAAAAATCATCCATTTTTTTGAGTTTTTGTCTTATGGTAGGCGGAGTTGTTTTTGCCCAGCAGGAAATCAAGCTTTATCCCAAAGGTCCTAAAGAAAGTAATGAGTTGAAGGTCGCAGAGAGCTACCGTGATCCGGAATTTATTGTCAACATTTCAGAGCCAAGAATGTATGTTTATCAGGCACCTGCTGAGAAATCGAATGGTGTGTCGGTGATTATTTGTCCAGGAGGTGGATATGCTGGTGTTTCGCAGATAAAAGAAGGTTCTGATATTGCTAAATGGTACAACGATTTAGGAATCACAGCATTTGTTTTGTATTATCGTATGCCGAATGGACACTACAAAGTACCATTGAAGGATGTACAAACGGCTTTCAAAATTGTGCGCAAAAATGCAAAATCATGGAATCTGGATAAGTCCAAAATTGGTATTATGGGCTTTTCGGCAGGAGGGCATTTGGCTTCAACCGCCGGAACACATTTCGGTTGTTGCAACAAACGCCCGGCTTTTATGATTTTAGGATATCCGGTAGTTACGATGGACAGTACATACACGCATATGGGATCGCGTAACAATTTGCTGGGGAGAAATCCGTCCGAAAAACTTGTAAAGCTCTATTCTAATGAGTTGCAAGTAAAGAAAAATACTCCGTCCACCTTTATTGTTCATGCTAAGGACGATAAAGCAGTGCCCATCGCTAATTCCGAAAATCTGGCAAAAGCGATTGAAGCTAAACATATTCCGGTGAAATTGGTTGAATATGACAAAGGTGGTCATGGCTTTGGAATGCGTAAGCACAATATACCTGCCGATAATTGGCCTGATGAACTTAAAGCATGGTTGATCGCTCAGAATCTGGTAAAGCAGTAATCTGTTTACTTTGATAACCAGCTGATTGATTGCTGATAACTATCAATGAATTATTTCTAAATGACAAACGAACTAGCATCCGAAGCCATCGCG
>JBJOOU010000191.1:0-49516 GCA_046051105.1 Bacteroidota bacterium | reverse complement strand
CGTGCCGGATTGTATCTCAAACAAGGAAAGCAGAAAGAGGCTTTGGCCGATTTTGCATTAGAACTGATGACTTATCCCAGCGAAATAGAAGTGTATCACAGCCGTTCAAAAATATATTTCGACAACAAGCAATTTGATTTGGCGATACAAGACAATTCGGCTGCATTGAAAATTGACTCTAAAAATCTGTTTAGCCTCTTCAATCGGGCGTTGGCTTATACCGAAACTGCTCAGTACGCAAAAGCCATTGCCGATTTTGATGCCATCATTGCTTTAGAACCATCCTTCAAATCAGCCCACGCCAGCCGGGCCATGCTGAAAATAAGAATGGGCAAAACCGCTGATGCTATTGCTGATTTTACCGAAGAACTGAAATATTATCCCAAAGAAGCTCAACTTTACGAATTCAGAGCGCGTGCTTACTTTAATGCTGCTAAATATGATAAGGCAGTGGCCGATTACAGCAAAGCCATGGAGCTGAATCCTAAAAATCAGGAGAACCTCCTGAACCGGGCATTTGTGTATGCCAAAACCCGCCAAAACAAAGAAGCATTGGCCGATTATAACAAAGTACTTTCACAAAATCCCAAGCAAGTGGCTGCGTTGATCAATCGAGGTGCCGTGCATCAATCGATGGGCAATAACGATCTGGCCATAGCCGACCTGAAGAAGGCGGTTGACCAGGGTTCAGCCGAAGCATCGAAAATCCTGAAAACCATTTTCCACGTAGATTATCCTTGACACCTCACAAAATAGCTGTGAGCAAAGAGGTGTGAGTGTTAAATAATTGAAGTGCTGAGTTAAAAGATGAATCACTCTATTTTGTTGGCTATTCAGGAGTAGGGTGCTTTTATTTATTGCATTCATCTCCTGCTTTTTTGTGGGAATAGTTCCATTCTTATGTGTCGGTTGATTGCTAATCAGTGAGATATCCCTATTTGCTTTTTCTGAATTCACTCGGAATAAATTGTTTTTTCAGGAAAATCCTTCTATAAAAATTTCTACAGTAAAATTATCCGCTTGTAGCAATAAAGCTTACAAGGACTTATGATATTCAAAATCAGTAGATTCTTTGGGATGATCATCGTATGAAATTCAGTTATATATTTGTATCTGATATTTTTCTGCTGATCAAAAATAGCTTTATACTGATGATGGATTTATCGCAATAAAAATTTTGCGATTATTGCTTTGGAATTTGATACAGGAATTGAAAAAATTGTGAATTCGATTATGAGAAAGAGTTTTGTGAAGTGGCTGTTTACTGCTGTGCTTTTGGCGGTGACGCATGCATCGTTTGCCGTAAAAGCCATTCAGGATACCTTATATGTGAAACAACCGGATGGAATGCAAATAGCTATCCGGCTGCATGGTAATGAGTTTTTTCATTATCAAACTACAGATGATGGGTATCTTGTAAAAAAAGACAGTAAGGGGTATTTTAGATATGCCACTGTGGATGGTACAGGCTTGATCAAACTGTCGAAATATGCTGTAAAAGCAGGTGCGTTGCGTACAGCTTCTGAGCGTAGTTACTTAAAATCGATCAACAAAACGATTCAACTGTCCCGTTTGCAGAAGTCTACAGCCTCAATGGGGGTTTCAGCTGCTTCTGCTGGCCCTATGAAGGTTGCTTCTTCTGCTACTTCCGCCACTTCGTTTCCGCTCACTGGTTCGCCAAAGTCGCTTGTTATCCTGGTGAATTTTTCTGATAAAGCTTTTTCGGTGGCAAGTCCTCAAGTCGCTTTTACTAACCTTTTGAATCAAACCGGATATAGTACCAATGGTGGTACAGGCTCAGCCGTGGATTATTTTAAAAGTTGTTCGTTAGGGAAATTTTCGCCACAGTTCGACGTCGTTGGTCCTTATACCCTGCCCAATAATATGGCGTATTATGGTACCAATTCATCGGGGTTCGACCAGAATCCACAACAAATGGTGATTGATGCCTGTACTTTAGCCTATAATGCGGGGCTTGATTTCCGAAATTATGATACGGATGGTGATGGTTTTGTAGATAATGTATTTGTGTATTATGCCGGGTATAATGAAGCGGAAGGAGCGCCTTCTACCACGATTTGGCCACACCGATGGTCGCTGGCAAATACTTCAACACGATTCAATGGCAGAATCATTTTTGATTATGCCTGCACATCCGAGCTGAAAGGAACATCGGGTGCGAATATGTGTGGAATTGGCACTTTTTGCCATGAGTTTGGGCATGTGTTGGGATTGCCGGATTACTATCATACCACCGAATCTAAAGCTACTTTGGGATGGTGGAGCATTATGGATTATGGGTCATATGCAAATAGTGGACGTACACCACCGGTTTATTCCTGTTATGATCGGTTCTTTCTGGGTTGGCTAACTCCTCAGCAGGTTTCTTCTGCTTCCAACCTGGCTTTGGCTCCAATTTATCAGGCAACGACTCAGCCGTCATCCACTGCTCATCAAAGTTATTTGCTCTCGGCCACCACTCATAATCTGTCCGGCTCCAGCCCGAATCCTACTGAATTTTATATGCTGGAATACCGAAAGCTTACAGGGTGGGATGCTTACCTGCCTGCTGAAGGTATGCTGATTTGGCACATCGATTATAATCAAACAGCCTGGGATAATAACACGCCGAATAATTATACTGACGCCCTACAAACTGCATCCAGCCATATGCGCGTATATTTGCAACCCCTAAGCGGAAGTACTACCACGCCGGGAACGGCTTTTACTTCCGGCTCTTTTACACCAACTACCTGGGCGGGAGTGGATATCAATCGTGCAATTACATCCATTACAAAAACGACCGATAGCATTAGTTTTAAGCTGATGGGAGGGGTGGCTGCAACTCTTCCTGTTATTTCGTCTACTACCAATGCCTCGTCGATAACAGCTACCTCGGCAACCAGTGGTGGAATTGTGGGTTCAGACGGTGGAGCTACAGTCACTGCTCGTGGCGTATGTTGGAGTACTTCTTCAGCTCCGACGGTATCTGGCACGAAAACAGTGGATGGAAATGGTACGGGTGCATTCAGCAGCTCTATTACCGGGCTGACCGGAAATACAGTTTATTATGCCCGAGCCTACGCTACCAATTCGGTGGGTACGAGTTATGGGCCGGAGGTAAGTTTTATGTACACTACTGCGAATAAGAATATCTCGGAAATCGCATCACCTGCAATTTGTGATGTGGTCGTCTCCTCAGGCACGACTTTTACCAGCAATTCGGCAGGTCAAACCTTGCACAGTCTTACGGTGAATGCCGGAGGAAGTGTTAGTTTTAGTAACGCTGTTACGATTAGTTCTGATGTTGTACTAAAATCAAATAACAGTTCTTCCTTTAGTGCGACGGTCGGCAGTGGAGCAACAGTTTCAGGGACTGTGAAGTATGTAAAAACGATGGATAATGCACATTGGTATTTTCTTTCATTTCCCTGTGATGTTCTTATTTCTGATATAAAAAAATCGGATGGAACCAGCCTTGGTGTTTTGGGTACTGATTGGTTTATACAGTATTACAACGGTTCAACCCGTGTTACTAATCAGGGGTCTTCGTCCAATTGGGTAAACATAACCAACACAGCGCAATCGCTTACTGCCTATCAGGGATATGCCATCGGGCTAAAGGATGGAGTAGGACCATTTGAAGTGGCTTTTCCGCTTACGGCGTCGCTGCTCAGTGGAGAGTCGTTGCGGAAAATTCCTGTTACCGCCTATGGCAGTGGCAATACCAGTGTGAGCGAGAATAACAAAGGCTGGAATCTGGTGGGACAACCATATTTGAGTAAGTTCAATAGCAGTAATGCAGGTGTGCGTTACCTGACTTTCCCCAACGATGCAACTGCCCAGACTTATGTAACTCAGATTAACTCAGCTGCTAAGTCGATTGATCCTTTCACAGCCTTTTTTGTGCAGGCGAATGATTCTTTGCAAACGGCGAAGATTACTTTTGCTTTGGCCGGGCGGCAGTCGGTACCCTCGGTTGCAGCGTCCGAATTGTCGAATATTCAGCTTACGATTAGCACCGCATTAGGCACGGACGATACGAATTTAATTTTGGATGATGCCGCTTCAGCCTCATACCTTATCAACGAAGATGCGGAAAAATGGTTAGGTATTGGTACGGATATACCGCAAATTTTTACGTCTTTGGACAATATAAATTATGCATATAATGCTTTGCCCGTTTCGCATCTCAACCATCTTTCATTGGGTTATTACAGAAACACTGCCGGACAAACAACCATTAGTGCAACCAAAACTGCGACTGCCGGATTGTCGCAACTATTGCTGACTGATAATGATTTGAATGCAACTACCGACTTGCTGGCAGGTTCTTATTCTTTTCGGGCCAGTGCCGGGGTTAATACTTCACGATTTACGCTGAGCGCTCAACGAATCGCTACTTCCACCACCGATCAGGAAGGCGTTGTGGCACCACGATTGATAGTGGTAGATAATGCTTATGTGTTGCAAAATGCTGTTCCGGGTTCAGTGGTCAGTATTTTCAATCAGCTGGGACAGAAAACAAAGACTTATTTGGTAGAGAGTACGGCTCAAAAAATTGATTTGGATGGGGCGGGAGTTCGTTTTGTGGTATTGAGCAATGAGCATCATACATGGAAGTATAAAGTAATCGTAAATAAATAGTGCTGTTGAAAATTAGGTTTTATGAGAAAAACAGGTCTTATACTGATTAAACTGAGTATTGTTGTGGGGCTGCTGGCTGGTGTGTATCAGTTGATGGATGTTTTCAGAAGAGTGGTTTCGTCCGATCCGGCTGTTGAAGTTGCTTCTCTTACTGTATCTGCTGGTTCCAAAGATGTCAATCGTGAAATCACGGAAGACGCAAAGTCATTTTTTGATAAGCAGCAGAAAATAAAGCAAAGTGAAGCTTCAAAAAAGCAAAAGAACAGTGTCAGTACTTCAATGCAGGCATATCGTGGTAGTGTTGATCATAATTTGGCTATCAATAGTGAGGCTTTGAGCCATTCGTCAGGAAATCAATTAAAGAACCAGAAGATTGGAACGAATATACCCACAATAAAGCCATCCCAGGTTTCGCACGCTGTCAATGCAAAGTCAGATGCCACTCAAGTCCCTACATCTCAATCTTCCACAAAGTCGCCTCAAAGGGTGGGAGGGAGTCCCGGAGAGCCTTTGGTGACTGGCTCTTTGCCTTTAGGGAATGGACTTGTGTTTTTATTGGTATTGAGCATTGGGTATGCCATTCGGGTTTTCTACTTAAAATAAACTCAGGGAAATGATCATTGAAATCATTCAAAGCCAGTTAGATCTAGGTCTGACTGGCTTTGAATGATTAATAACGTGTTGAATGGTTGATGCATTTTCTAAAAACTTTATCTTTGTTTTTTCTTCTTCCATTTTAAATAACTCATTATGTCCAGATATACAAAGAAAAAGAAAGAGCACATCGGATTATCGCCTTATGCACTGGTGTTTCGTGGGCAAAAAAAGACCGATAAAAGCCGTTTACAACTGATGTCCTTCGATTTGGAAAACGTAACGGAAAAGGAAATTTCGTCGCGAGAGGAACTGGCTGCTCTGAAAACCTCGCGAAAAGAGAACTGGCTGAATATCTATGGATTGGACAATGTGAAGATGATGGAAGATATTGCCTCAGTTTTCAAACTGGAGAACAATGTATTGTCGGATGTGATGAATCCTCAGACACGTCCGAAAGTTCAGGAACTTGAAAACGGTATTTTTGCCTCCATTAAAATACTGCAATACAACGATGAGCAAGATGAGCTGAATGTAGAAAATCTGAGTCTCGTTTTCGGTAAAAATGTATTGATTTCCTTTCAGGAACAATCGATTCATGCATTTGATGCCGTGCGCGACCGAATCAGGAGGCAAAACAATAAAATACGAACGGCAGGGCACGATTATCTGGCATTTGCTCTGCTCGATGTGGTGGTGGATAACTACATTTATATCATCGGTTTGCTGGGCGAAAAGATAGAAGCTTTGGAAGAAGAAATGACCAATGATCCTGATAAAGAATTGCTGGATAAGATTAATATTTACAAACGGGAGCTGAATTTTTTGCGCAAGCATATAAAACCGGCCCGCGAAATGATTTTGAGCCTTTGCAAGTTGGAATCCGACTTTATTCATTCGGCTAATCATCTGCATTTTAAAGAATTGCAGGATAATATAAATGAAGCCACCGAGTTGGCCGACAGCTACCGCGAAATTTTGTACGACCTTCTGAATATCTACCACAGCACCATGAGCACCCGTTTGAACGAAATTATGCGGGTGCTTACCATTATTTCGGTCATTTTTATTCCGATTACTTTTATTGCCGGTGTATATGGTACCAATTTCGAAAATATCCCCGAATTGCACTGGAAATATGGATATTATGTGTTGTGGTTGATAATGATTGGCACTACAGCGGGGATGCTTTGGTATTTCCGACGAAAAAAATGGTTTTAAAAAAACGGCTTTATCGATTTTCTCGATAGGGTTATTCGTCAACTTTTATATTGGAAATGTTGAACGAAACCAGTTGCGGTTTGTTTATACAACACATTACAGATTTTATTACGCATAGTTACACATAATTATAGAATGGAAGAAGAAGTAAAAAAAGCATCCAAGAAGAACCCGATTGAGAACCAGATTCTGGTTATTTTCGGTTCGAATGGCGACCTGGCAAAACGCAAATTGTTACCGGCTGTGTTTCAGCTGTATCTGGACAATTTGTTGCCCGAAAGATTTGCTGTGGTAGGCGCTGGAAGTCAGGAAAAGGATGAAGAGTTGAATCGTGAAGATGTACGCACGGCTCTGCAGGAGTTTGCGAAAAAGGGAGTGGCCGAAAATCCTGAAAAACTGGATGCGTTTTTGCAAAATGTGTATTACCAGAAGGTTCATAATCAAACGGAAGAAGATTTTGGTCAACTGAAAGAATATCTGGACAATCTTTCAGCCAAGCTGGAGATTACCGAAAATATTATTTATTATTTCTCCATTCCGCCGTTTTTGTACGAAGTTGTGGCTGCCAACCTGGTAAAATACGGTTTGAATACCGAAGAAAATGGTTGGAAACGTATCATTGTTGAAAAACCTTTTGGCTACAGCTACGACACCGCTATCGATCTGGACAAAAAGCTCCGCTCGGGCTTCAACGAAGACCAAATTTATCGTATCGACCATTATCTGGGAAAAGAAACTGTGCAGAACATCATGGTGACTCGTTTTGCCAACGGTTTTTTCGAGCCTATCTGGAATCGTGGATATGTTGATCGCATCGAAATTACGGCTTCCGAAAAAATCGGCGTGGGCGATCGTGGCGGGTATTACGATACTTCGGGAGCGATGCGCGACATGATTCAGAACCACCTGTTGCAGGTGTTGGCAGTGGTTGCGATGGAGCCACCGGCTATTTTTGATTCAGAATCTATCCGTAACGAAAGTGTGAAAGTACTACAGGCTTTGCGTCCGATAAAACCATCCGATGTGGCCGAAAATGTGGTGCGTGGTCAATATATCGAAAGCTATGTCGACGAAAAAGTGCAGAAAAGCTACCGTCAGGAAAAAGGCGTGGCGCCCGGCTCTAAAACGGAGACTTTTGTGGCTTTGCGCGTGTTTGTCGACAACTGGCGCTGGGGCGATGTGCCGTTTTATATTCGCACCGGAAAGCAATTGCCCGAACGTGTTACCGAGGTGGTGATTCACCTGAAACCAGCTCCACATCAGTTGTTTAAACAACGCTGTGTGGCGCAATCTACCAATATGATTATCCTGCGCATCCACCCAGATGCCGGTGTGGCGGTCGATTTTGGTATGAAAATTCCCGGTGCCGGCTACAAAGTGCAGAATGTGAATATGGCCTTTCATTATTCCGATTTGGCTTCCAATAAAATATCCGAAGCCTACGAGCGTTTAATTCTCGACTGTATGATTGGCGATTCCACGCTGTATGCCCGTGCCGATGCTGTGAAGGCCAGCTGGAAATTCGTTGATCCCATTCTCACTGCCTGGAAAAACAACCCGGATATTCCATTGTATTTCTACGAATGCGGCACCTGGGGTCCTAAAGAAGCTAATGCGCTGTTTGGAAATAAAGAATTGAAGTGGCGACCACCCTTCAAAAAATTTAAAACTGAATAAGAATAACATAATGACAGGTCTTGATCTGTCATTATTAGAGTGTATACAAGCTAGTTTCTCAAATACGTAGATATACAGTAGAATATATCCTTGTATCTGTTGAAAACAAGGACACATAGCTGTAAATGTTTATAAACATTTACTTGCATACTCAACAAGTGACCAGATTCAATCAAACTTCGTGAAATAACTTGTTATTTCACAGCTATGTGTTCTTTCTTGAATATATCTAAAAGTGAAAAACTAGTGTGCAACTATGTGTTTAATGGCTTTTAATTTTAAAATATGAATCAAAATATCCACATATTCGAATCGCCTGATGCTACTGCACGCGCTGTGGCGGAGGTGATTTTGAAAAAAGCAAAGGAAAAAAGCAAGCACTCGCTGCCGTTCAATCTGGCTGTTTCGGGAGGTAGTACGCCCAAATTGTTGTTTACTATTTTGGCCAATGAGTTTGCCGATTCGATGCCCTGGCACATTGTACGCCTGTTTTGGGTAGACGAACGCTGTGTGCCGCCCACTCACCCCGAGAGCAATTTCGGGATGACTTACAACAGTTTGCTGAAGTTTGTGCCCATCCACGATGCCAATATCTTCCGCATGTTGGGCGAGGCTGATCCGGCCAAAGAAGCCAAGCGTTACGAGGAACTGCTCAAACAACAATTGCCATCGGCGAATGGCGTTCCGCAGATGGATATGATTTTGCTCGGCATGGGCGATGATGGGCATACCGCATCTATTTTCCCCGACAATCTGGCTTTGCTGAATGTCTCGGATGCTGTTGCGGTAGCCACGCATCCTACCAGCGGTCAAAACCGTATTACCCTGACGGGAAATGTAATTCTGGCGGCCTCAGATGTGTTGTTTCTGGTGACAGGAGCTTCCAAAACCGACGTGCTTCGTCAGATAGTAAACCGCGAAGCCGGGTACGAAAAATATCCGTCGTCGTACATCTATTCACCGACCGGTGCGGTAACATTTTATACCGACAAAGCGGCCGCCAGCGAGCTTCAATAATGACTCTCAGGGAACATTTAGACAGTTTTTACCAACAATACAATATTCCACCGGAAGGCGGCGTGCACGACAAAACATTTGAAGTGCCGCTGCCTTTTGTCAAACTTACGCTGCCCAACTTCCCGTGGCGCAGGCGCATGTTGTACGTGCATGATCTGGAACATATTCTCAACCAGCAGGATACTTCCTGGCCGGGCGAAATCTTTATTGCTTCGTGGGAAATCTCCACGGGCTTCTTCCGCAATTTTCCGGTTATTTTCTTTCCGCTCTGGACTATGGGCTGGGGCTTGTGGACGCATCCGAAATCGGTTTTCAATGGTTTCAGAAAGGGGCATACCGACCATGGAATTGCCACACTGAAGATTGGCTACGACGAAATACTGGATTATAATTTGCCGCAGTTGCAGGCACTTACGCTGAACAGAAGATCTGGTCGTTCGGTTGTTTTGTTTCTGATAAAGTTGCTGTTTTGGATTTTTGTCAGTCAACTGATTTTTTTATTTCCCCTCATTTTTGTGTTTTTTATTCTGTTTTTCAGTCTGCGATGATGAATTATATCCTCATTAATGATTTATTCATTAATTTTGGTGCACCAATTTTAGAATGATATTTACAATGAAACGAACATCCAAAATCTTATTGTCAGTCCTATTTTTGCTGACTGTTTTGCCTTCTATTGCTCAAAAAAAAGCGGCGTATTTTACGGCTGCGGATTCCAAAAACTGGTTTTATGTGCTGAACGATAAAAAGTTGGATCCGACTACTGTTTTTCTGATGAAAGACGGCGTTTTGAATATTACAGGCGAGTCCAGCGGATATTTGCGCACCAAAAAGAAATACAGCAACTTCGAGTTGAATGTGGATTGGCGCTGGACTAAAGTGTTGGCTAATAGCGGTGTGCTGGTACATATTCAGCAAAAAGATACAGTGTGGCCGGTGTGTTATCAGGTGCAACAAAAAGCCAATGCTGCGGGCGATATTATTTGTATGAACGGTCTTTGGGCCAAAGAATGTAAGGATTCGGTGAAATTTACGGTTCCAAAAATGGTGACTTCCAACGAAAAACCCCTGGGCGAATGGAACTCGATGAAGATCATTTGCAAAAATAAAACCATGAAGGTGTGGGTAAATGGCGTATTGCAAAACAGCATTACCGGTCTTACCGCCTGGAAGGGCTATATTGGTTTTCAGAACGAAGGGAAACCGATGGAATTCCGTAATTTATCAATCAAATAAGGATGAAATTTAAAGGAGCCATTTTCGACTGCAACGGAACGATTATTTGGGATACAGCTTTTCACGACCGGGCTTTTGATGTGTTTTTGGAAAAGCACGGCATTCATTTAACTGATGACGAAAAACGGGTGAAGATTCATGGAAAGCCCAATGCAGATATTATGCGGGGCATTTTTGGTGATCATCTGACTGATGCCGAAGTGAACGATATGGCGCAGGAAAAGGAAGCCATTTATCGCGAGCTGGCGGCTGAAACCCTGGAATTTGCACCCGGTGTGGTGGCGCTTTTCAATTATTTGAAAGAAAATCAGATGAAAATGGCCATTGCTACCTCTTCGGGGATTGAGAATGTTCGTTTTTATTTTGAAAAAATGAAAATCGATCGCTGGTTTTCTATGGAAACAGTGATATATGACAACGGAACGTTCCGTGGAAAACCGCATCCCGATATGTTTCTGAAAGCAGCCGAACAACTTGGACTTCAGCCGGAAGAAACAGTGATGTTCGAAGATTCAAAGGCTGGCATCACTGCTACCGAGCGTGCCGGAGCGGGAAAAATAGTGATTGTGAGCTCGTATGGCGAAGATTACAGCGATTTTCCGCATCAAATCATCACTCATTTTGATCAAATCGATCGCAATATTTTTGAATAAGAAAGAGTTTATCTTTTCCAAAGTTTTGAACTTTGGAAAAGATGTTTTTTAATTATAATTTGCTGGCAATCAGCTTTTCCAGTTTAATCAGGTCCTCGGCAAATTTTCGTATTCCTTCTGATAACTTTTCTGTAGCCATTGCATCTTCGTTCATCATCCAGCGGAAGGTTTTTTCATCCATATTTATTTTTTCTACGTCAGGATTAATCAGTTTATCAGGCGACAGTTTGCGTTCCAAAACGCCCTCTGTAGCTTCCAGTTCTTTCAGCAGTGATGGCGAAATGGTAAGTGCATCGCAGCCTGCCAGTTCAATAATTTCACCCACATTGCGGAAGCTGGCACCCATTACGATGGTGTTGTAGCCAAATTTTTTGTAATAATTGTAGATTTGCTGCACGGACAATACGCCCGGATCTTCTACTGCCGGAACACTTTCGACTCCTTTTTCCTTCTTATACCAATCCAAAATACGCCCCACAAAAGGCGAGATCAGCGTGATATTGGCTTCGGCACAACGAATGGCTTGCGCAATCGAAAACAGCAAAGTGAGGTTGCCGTGAATACCTTCTTTTTCCAGGATCTCTGAAGCTCGAATTCCTTCCCAGGTCGAAGCTACTTTGATAAGAATTCGTTCGCGCGAAATGCCGGCAGCTTCGTATAAGGCAATCAGTTCGCGCGCTTTGGCTACCGTGGCTTCAGTATCAAATGATAAACGTGCATCTACTTCAGTGGAAACCCGTCCGGGAACGATTTCCAGAATTTTCAAGCCGAAGTTTACCGCCAGCTTGTCCATCGCTTTTTGGAGCTGTACTGTTTTGTCCGACGAAATTCCTTTTGCGTAGGCGATGGCATCATCCACTAAGGGTTGGTATTTCTCCTGCTGAGCAGCTGCGTAAATCAGTGATGGATTGGTGGTGCCGTCAATGGGTTTGTAAGCTGCAATCGAGTCGAAATCGCCGGTGTCGGCCACCACTTTGGTGTACGTTTTGAGTTGTTCGAGTAAGTTCATGGCATTGATTTTTAGTGTTAGCCATACAACAAATCAGCAATCAGCTAAGTTCGGTTGCGAAGGATGGAAGAACTCGAATATCAGAATTTTACAGCAATGGTCGCTCTGAAAGAACGACCCGGCATGGGATACCATTTTACAATTTCGTAGTTTTCGTTCAGGAGGTTGAGCATTTCGAAATTGGCGTGAAGGCTGAATTTTTTAAAGATGAACGTGCGATTGGCTGAAAGACTGTGATCGATAAAGGGCAAAAGTCGGTTTTCGGCATAATTTTCATTTACTGCATACCGCTTCCCCGACCACAGTAGCGTATAAGCCACATTTATCCAAGGAGTTTCCAGGGCGGCTTTTCCTGAGCCCGACACGCGCGGAGTGTACGGAATCTGGTTTTTGTAGCTGGCCTGAGTTGGGTCGGTTACGTTCAAAGCCCGCTGGTAGGTATAGTTGGTGCCGAGAACGATATTCGTTTTTTTGCTGGTTGGGATGGTAGTTTCTGCCGTCAGATCCAGTCCGTCAATCTGCACCTTTCCGTAGTTGATCGTTGTCCAGAAATAACCCTGATTCGGATAAGTTACAATCTTGTTGGTTACTTCGTTGTGGTAAAAATCGGCCGTAAGTGTAAAAATCGGTATCGTGTTTTCTTTTGAATACGAATAAGTTATGCCTGCATTTAATTGGTTGGAATCCTCTGGTTTTAAGTTGCGGGTACCCACCTGCACATAATACAGGTCGTTGAAAGTGGGCATCCGAAAAATGTTTTTATAAAAAGCCCTGAACCTCAGATCGTACTTCGAAAACGGTTTGTAGCTGATGCTGAAAAAAGGTGAGAATTTCTGGTGATTTTCGGCAGGACTGCCGTTTTTTACGGTCTCGTTTATGGTGGTTGAGAGCAGGCTGGCCGTGGCCAAAACCTGATTGCTGACGTATTTGGCGGCCACCACCGAGAGCCAACTCAGGCGGGTAGGGTAGGCAAAATCAGCCTGATCGGCGCTCAAATTGCTGACCGAGCCATCGGTAGAAGCCGACAGTGAAAAATGCTCGAAGGCGCGATACAACACCGATGCCGATCCGTACAATTCCTGTTGCAAATAGCTGTTGTCCATTTTCCCATCCACGTCGGGGTAGGCAGGGTTCAGGTAGCGCATCCAACCGTTGTTGTATTTGGCATTTGCCTGAAAAACAAGGAATTTCGAAAACTCTTTTTGATAATGGGCTTGCGTGAAAAATGTTTTATCCCAAATGCGTTGATTGATAGCACCCTCGTTGTAAAGCACTACGGCGCCCGGTAATCCGCGTTCCGATTGGTAGTAATAAGCTTTCAATGAGGCATTTTCATTTTCTGAAAACGATCCGTAAAGAGTGGCTTCCAAGCGTAAGTTCTTTACATCCGAATTTTGCCGGATTTCGCGGGTGGTTGAAGAGCCATTTTGCACGGTATAAGGATATTCGCCGTTGGCTGATAGCCATTCGCCGCTGAAAGTACTGGCAAAAATGGGAGTCAGTTTTTTCTCCAGATAAAGGCTGGGATTGGCGAGCCCGAAGGAGCCGACTTTCATGCTCAATCGGCCATTCAGCGTTTTTTTATCGTCGAAACGGGGCTTTAGTGTTTGGATATTCACCACGGCCGCCGATGCAAACTGGCGTGCAGGTTGAAAAGTATTGTCGCTCTGGCCGTTGCTGAGCGAAAGCATATCCACATTTTCGAGCGAAAATCGTCCGAGGTCAATTTGCCCGGTCTGGCAGTCGGTGAGGGTGACGCCGTCGTAGCTTACCGCCGTGTGGCTGCTACCCAGGCTGCGTACCGAAACCGTTTTAAGGCCACCAATGCCACCGTAATCCTTTACCGAAACGCCCGAAAAATATTTTACGGCATCAGAAACCTGCAAGGCATTGAGCTGCTCAATTTGCTTGGCAGTAAGTATTTGCAACGGTGCCGAAGATCGGACTTCGGGGTTCTGCTGCTTCCCGGTTACGGTAACTTCCCTGAAAGTATGTGTGTGCGTTGAATCGTTCAGCGTGCTTCCTTTGGCAGACATAACAGAAAAAGAGGCTAATAATAGGTTGATTATCAGTGCTATTTTTTTTGATTGATATGCTTTGAAAAGAAGTTTCACGCTAATGATGGACTGTCGTTGCCGGGGTTGAAATTTGCGACGGCAAAATTACGCTTTTCGATGCACATTTTCGCCATCATTCCAAACGAATGCATAAATCGGGCTAAAGGATTTATAGTCAGAAGTATAAAAAATTGCAAAAGGTTAATGGCTTCACAGCAACTCAGGCCTTCTTTGCTATAATTTTTTGTATCTTTGTAGCCCTGAAAAATATTTTTAAAATAAAATCGTATGGGATTTGGGAAATGGATTGGTGGCGGATTAGGTTGGGCTTTTGGTGGCCCTATCGGTGCGCTTATAGGTTTTGCCGTAGGTTCATTGTTTGATAGCTCCAATGTTGAGGTATCGTCAACTGGCTCAACTTCAGCCGGTCGCACTACCGAGGGCGATTTCAAAATGAGCCTTTTGGTGCTGATGGCTTGCATTATGAAAGCCGATGGGCGCGTTGATAAAGCCGAATTAGCCGTTGTGAAGCGCTTTTTAGTAGCTAACTTTGGCGAAGAAGGTGCGCTGGAAGCCTTGCAGGTTCTCAAAAACATTTTGCAACAGGATATTGATGAAACGCAGGTGGCAATGCAAATTGGAATGCATCTGAACTATTCGATGAAACTGGAGATGATGAACTTGTTGTTCAATATTGCTTATGCAGATGGTGAAGTAGTTACTTCGGAATTGAATGTCATTCAGCGAATTGCGAATATTTTCCGCATCACTCAGTCCGATTTTGATTCAGTCCGGGCGTTGTACATGAAAAATGTAGATGCCGATTGGGCATACAAAGCACTGGAAATTGAACCTTCGGCATCAAACGATGAAATAAAGAAAGCATATCGGAAAATGGCGATGAAACATCATCCAGATAAAGTTCATGAACTGGGTGAAGATGTAAAAAAATCGGCCACCGAGAAATTTCGTGCTATCAGTGAGGCTTACGAGAGCTTGAAAAAGCAGCGGGGGATGAATTAAGAGTAAAATGGAAACTCCTGAAATACTTCAATATGATCGTTTGGTGAATCGCATCTCGGAAACTTATACAAGTGGACGAAGTGCGGCTACGCTTGCTGTGAATCAGCATTTGGTGACGACTTATTGGGAAATAGGGAGGTATATTGTAGAGTTTGAGCAGTCAGGAAAGCTGCGTGCGGAATATGGGAAAGGGCTGTTACCAAGGCTTTCACATGATTTATCTTTGTCCTTTGGTAAGGGGTTTAGCTTAAGTAACCTGATAAGAATGAGGCAGTTTTATCAATGCTATCCAATTAGTGCGGAGCTTCCGCACAAATTGAGTTGGACGCACTGGGTTGAGCTGCTTAAGATTGATGACAATCTGGAAAGATCATTCTATTTGAAGCAGGCTATTCTTGAGAATTGGAGTACAACTGAATTAATACGCCAGAAAAAAGCGTCTCTTTTTCTCCGTTTGGCTGCTTCGAAAGATAAAGAAGGGATTTTACAGCTGTCGAAACATGGTCAGATTGTAGAAAAGCCTTCCGACCTTATCAGAGAGCCGTATATTCTCGATTTTTTGCAAATTCCGGAACCGTATCATTTGTCCGAATCTGATTTGGAAGGACTTTTGATCGGGAATTTACAGCACTTTCTGCTCGAATTAGGCAAAGGCTTTGCGTTTATAGGTCGGCAGTATCGCATCACCTTGGGCAATCGTCCTCATTATATCGATCTGGTTTTCTATCATCGCATTTTGAAGTGCTTCGTGCTGATAGATTTGAAAAAAGAAGAGGCCGGCTACGAAGATATTGGTCAGATGAATATGTACCTGGGTTACTTTGAGAATGAAGAAAATACGGCTGGGGATAATCCGCCGATAGGCATTGTGCTGGCGAAGGAAAAAGATGAATTATTGGTGAAATATGCCTTGCACAATGTCAGTTCGCAGCTTTTTGTCAGCAAATATCAAATGTATTTGCCCGAAAAGCAAGTGCTACAGGAAAGATTAGAGCAAATTCTGCAAAGTCAGGAAAAAGAAAAAGATTAAATATTTAATTTCCCTTTCGGGGTTAGAGTTTTATGGAACACAAATTATATATACACAACACATTAAGTCGCAAAAAAGAACAGTTTGTACCGCTGCATGGCAACAAAGTGGGCATGTACGTTTGCGGACCAACTGTTTATGGTGATGCGCATCTCGGTCATGCTCGTCCGGCTATCACGTTCGATATTCTGTTTCGTTATCTGACGCATTTGGGTTATAAAGTGCGTTATGTGCGCAACATTACCGATGTAGGTCATCTGGAAAATGATGCCGATAGTGGCGAAGATAAAGTGGCAAAGAAAGCCCGTTTGGATGAATTGGAGCCGATGGAAGTGGTGCAGTATTATGTAAATCGATACCACAAAGCTATGGAAGCGCTCAATGTGTTGCCACCCAGCATCGAACCGCATGCTTCGGGTCATATCATGGAGCAAATCGATTTTGTGCAGAAAATTCTGGATGCCGGTTTTGCCTACGAAAGCGAAGGTTCGGTTTATTTTGATGTAGAAAAATACAACAAACAACATAACTATGGTCGTCTGTCGGGCCGCAATATCGACGAGTTGCTCGAAACTACCCGCGATCTGGATGGACAAAGTGAAAAACGCCGCAGTGTGGATTTTGCCTTGTGGAAAAAAGCCTCGCCGGAACACATCATGCGATGGACAGCGCCCTGGAGCGAAGGCTTTCCCGGTTGGCACCTCGAATGTTCGGCTATGGGCACAAAATATCTGGGTGAAGAGTTTGATATTCACGGAGGTGGAATGGATTTGATGTTTCCGCACCACGAATGTGAAATTGCTCAGAATCAGGCCGGCTTGGGCAAAGACAGTGTAAAATACTGGATGCACAACAACATGATTACCATTGCCGGACAGAAAATGGGAAAATCGTTGGGCAATTTTATTACCTTGGAAGAGTTCTTTACTGGTAATCACAAATTGCTTTCGCAGGCCTTCAGCCCGATGACGATTCGGTTCTTTATCCTTCAGGCACATTATCGGAGTACGGTTGATTTTAGTTCTGAAGCTTTGGAAGCATCCGAAAAAGGCTTGAGCCGTTTGATGGATGGGTATGCTCGTTTGCAAAAACTGGCACCATCAGCAAGTTCGTCAGTAGAAATTGCGGGCTTGCGTGCCAAATGCGAGGAAGCCATGTGCGACGACCTGAATACGCCAATTGTAATTTCGCACCTGTTTGATGCGTTGCGAGCCATCAATTTGGTACACGATGGCAAAGAAACCATTTCAGCTGCCGACTTGGAAGAGTTACAATCGGTATTCAAAATGGTGATAGAAGAAATGTTGGGATTGCAATGCGAAGTGGCTGCTTCGGGGACCAGCGATGCTTACAAACAAGCCATTGATTTGTTGCTGAATATCCGCATGGATGCTAAACGCAACAAAGACTGGGCTACAAGCGACCGTATCCGCAACGAACTGACTGCACTTGGTTTCGATATCAAAGATACCAAAGACGGCTTTGAGTGGAAGTTGTAGACTCAGGCATAAAATACCGATACTATGAATACCGATGGAGAAATAATCCTGTACCAATCGGACGATGCTACTGAAATAGAAGTTCGGATTGAAGATGAGACTGTTTGGTTGACACTTAATCAAATGAGCTCTTTGTTTGATCGGGATAAGTCTGTTATTTCCAGGCATATCCGGAATGTGTTTGACGAAGGAGAGCTAGATAAGAATTCAACTGTTGCAAAAATTGCAACAGTTCAGTTCGAAGGAGGAAAAGAAGTCCTTCGGCAGATTGAGTATTTTAATCTGGACGTTATTATCTCGGTAGGCTATCGGGTGAAATCAAAGCGCGGAACTCAATTCCGGATTTGGGCCGGCCGCATATTGAAAGATTATTTAATGCGTGGTTATGCTGTTAATCAGCGGATTGATCGCCTGGAGCGTAAAATGATGGAGCACGATCAGAAGTTTGATTTGCTGATACGCACTTCGCTGCCACCCAGAGAAGGGATTTTCTACGAAGGACAAATTTTTGATGCTTGGAATGAGGCCTCCCCTTTCCCCTCCCAAGGAGGGGAAATATTCCTCCCCCTGGGGGGGTAGGAGGGGCTCTGGCAAAGATATCTAACGAGTTGCAAGTGGATATCAATAAATTTAATGCTCAATATGAGCCAATTGAGATGAAGGTGTTTGTCCGTTCTCACGATCGGTTTCTGATTATCGACAGCGAAACGGTGTATCACATTGGTGCTTCGCTAAAGGATTTGGCTAAAAAATGGTTTGCATTTTCCAGAATTGAGCTGGATGCAGCCGAAATGATTGAAAAACTAAAAAACTGATTAAGAATTATGGAAACAACCAGACAACAAAAAATATCGCGGATGTTGCAAAAAGAGTTGGGAGAAATCTTTTTGTTGTACGCCCGCAAGATTCAGGGGACATTGATTACCGTTACTTCGGTACGTGTAAGCCCTGATTTGAGCATTGTGCATGTGCAATTGAGTATTTTTCCAAGTGCTAAAGGCAAAGAAGTGCTGGCGCAGGTAAATGCTGATGCTAAAGCCATTCGTTTTGACCTAGGTCAGCGAGTTCGTCACCAGTTGCGCATTGTACCGGATATGCATTATCATATCGATGATTCGCTGGACTATATCGAAAATATCGACAATCTGCTCAAAAGCGATCCGCCATCTCCATTGAAAGAAGGCGAAGTTATTGAACTGGATTAATCATTGATTATGTCGGAAAACAATTCAACCCTACAAGAGAATTTGCGCGGACTATCCTTCTCGTTCAGGATAGCCCGCCGCTATCTTTTTTCGAAAAAATCACACAATGCCATCAATATCATTTCGGGTATTTCGGCAGGCGGTGTAGCCATCGGAGCTATGGCTTTGGTGTGTGTGTTGTCGGTTTTCAATGGCTTTGAGTCGCTGATTACCTCGATGTTTTCCGCCTTCGATCCTGATTTGAAAATTACTGTTGTTGATGGTAAAACATTTCAGGATAATACCTCTGAATTTCAGAAACTCCGTAAGTTGAATACGGTGGCGTATTACACAGAAGTGGTGGAAGACAATGCTCTGTTGCGTTATAAAAACAAGCAGATGCCGGCTACTGTAAAAGGAGTAAGCGAATCGTTTGAAAAAATGACCCGCATCGACAGTATTATGTACGATGGCAATTTTCAGCTTTACGACGGAGCTTTTCAGCGCTCAGTACTGGGGGCGGGAGTGGCCGGAACCTTAGGTGTGGGAGCGCATTTTATTGATCCGATTATTGCTTACGCACCTCGCAGAACGGCTAAGGTGAATTTGCTGCGCCCGGATGAAAGTTTTAATCCTCGTCCCACTTTTGTGTCGGGCGTGTTTGCGGTAAAGCAAGCCCAGTACGACGAACACTATATGCTGGTTTCTATCGATTATGCCCGCGATTTGTTTGAATATGATAAAAATACGGTTTCGGCTATTGAGTTAAAGCTAAAGCCGGGCGTGAAAGTGGATGATGCTCAAAAGGAGATAAGGAAATTGCTGGGCGAGAAGTATAATGTGAAGAATAGATACGAACAGCAGGAGAGCTTCTTCAAAATCATGAAAATTGAGAAGTGGATTGCTTACCTCATCATTTGCTTTATCCTGCTGATTGCCAGTTTTAATATTATTGGATCATTATCGATGCTGATTATCGATAAGCGGGAAGATATTCAGACCTTGCGAAATCTTGGAGCTGATAATCTATTGATTAAACGTATATTCTTGTTTGAAGGTTGGATGATCTCAGTCGTAGGAGCATTGGTTGGTATTATGCTGGGTACCATTTTCTGTTTGTTTCAGGAGTATGTTGGCATTATCAAATTGGGGAGCAATTATGTAGTTGAAAATTATCCGGTTGTGACCAATGTAGCTGATGTAGCATTGGTGTTTGTGACTGTTCTGGTAATGGGATTTCTGGCGGCATGGTATCCAGTCAGATATATTAAAGTTCGGCATCATCTGAATGATTAAATTCTTAATTGAATAACAAAGCTTTTGATCTACCGTTATATATAAGTATTTGTAAAAAATTGTATGAAGAAAATCCTGTATATTTTTGTTGTTGTTTTTACATTGATTTCATGTAATGGAACGGAGCCTGTGTATTTTAATTATAACACAAATCCATCTTATACATGGGGCTATGTTGAATTTTTTGGTCAGGAGTATGCTTCAAAAGGCGTGAATTATAATGTTCTTTCTGTATCGCTTTTTTCGGATTCATTATCGGTGGATAGTACTGGTTCACTGGTAGGTATAGGTCAATATTTATATCTTGAGGATGTTTTTGTAAATCCTACTGATACAATGTTGCCTGTAGGAACCTATACTATAAGTGGTTCAAAAACATCATTTATGATTACGCCAGGAAAAAACGATACTGTAGATTACGGTGTGACATATCCAATTGGTGCCTCTATTTATTACTATGAAAAAAATAGCAGTAAATCAGTTCGGAAGTATATTAAAAGCGGAACAATGACTGTAAGTCGAACCGGGATTTTGAACTATAGTATTAGTTGTGATTTTGTTACTGCCGATAAAAAACAGTTGAAGGGTTCATTCTCGGCTCAATTACCACATTTTGACGAATCGTTGCAAAAAGTACCCAAATTGTTGTCGAAACGTCATTTTCTTGCTCGGAAATATTAAAATAGACCTGTCGTCGGTATGCATTTGCATGCATATTTATATATATCTCATTAATTAGTCTATATTTGTTGCATAAATGGTTATTTGTGTAGTAAATAGAGTATGAGATATAATTCTTGCCTTCGTAAATTCGCAATACTGAGTTTTTTTGTATTGTATTGTTTTGTTCTTTCTGCAGCTGTCCCTGCTGGTTATTATTATTTTGTAAAGAACAAGAAAAAAGTAGCTTTGAAAACAGCACTTCATGACAACTGTAAGCCTTTGCGGGAGTTCGATTATGGTGGAGGGGCCGGATTTACCTGGGAAGGATTTTATTCCTCCGACCGGAATACAGATAATTCGGTAATTGATATGTACTCTGATTCGGTGCGGCATTTCAATGGTTTTGCGGCGGTATCGGGTATGCACATTGAACATTCTTTCCCCAAAAGCTGGTGGGGTGGCCACAATAACGGTGCATACAAAGATCTTTTTCATTTGTATCCGGCTGATGGTGTGACCAATTCTACGAAAAATGATTTGCCGCTGGGCGAAGTTTCGGGTACGCCTACTTTCTTTAATGGAAAAACAAAGATCGGGAAAAATGGTTTTGGCTCGGCGTATACCGGCAATTGTTTTGAACCTGCTGATGAGTTTAAAGGTGATTTTGCCCGTTCGTATTTTTATATAGCTACAGTTTACGAAGAATTGGCACCGCTGATGCAGTCGCCCATGACTTATACCACAGCTTATCCGTTTTGGCAGCCCTGGGCTATAGATCTGTTGCTGAAATGGAACGCGCAGGACCCTGTGAGCGATAAAGAACGTAAGCGTATTGAGGCTGTGTACGGTTTGCAAGGCAATCGTAATCCATTTATTGACTATCCTGATTTGGCGAACTACATCTGGGGGAGCGATTCAACCAAGGTGTATCCTTTTCCCGAAGAAACGGAACCATTTCTGCTAACTCCTCGCTCGGGCAATAAGCTGGACATGGGAGTGATTTTGCTAAATGATTCGCGATCAAAATTACTACATGTACAGGCGGTTAATGTGACTGCAAGTCTAAAGTTGGAACTGGAACATAGATCCTCGGGTCTTAGTCTGTCTAAATCAACTCTTACAACTGCTGAAGCTTTGGCAGGCACGGATGTTTCGGTTGTATTCAATCCTCAAACTGCCGGTTTTACGGTAGATACCTTGCTGATAACTGGTGGAGGAATAGCCGATACTTTACGTCTGCCGCTGAAAGCGCTGGCATCTGCTGATTTTATTACGTTGGAACCCACTGATGCTACTCCCGTAGGTGGAACTTTACAATGGATTTCCGATCCGCTGGCCACGCAATATCGCCTGAAAGTATATCAGGGCGATCAATCTGCCGGCGATTTAATCATCTCTGCGTATGTGGAAGGTAGTAGTTGGAATAAGGCTATTGAGCTTTATAATGGCACTGCAAATACGATTGATCTTTCTAAATATAGCCTTCGGAAGCAATCAAATGGGGCCGGGGCTTTTGGCTCGGCGCTAAAACTTACTGGTACGCTGGCTTCCGGAAAGACCTATGTGATAGCCCATAAGCAAGCTGCGTCGGATTTGATAGCTAAAGTGACTATGGTGACCGATTCTCTGTTGCAATTTAATGGAAATGATGCAATTGCACTTATCCGAAGTGGAGTAACCATTGATATGGTGGGTAAAGCCGACGGTGGAGCTGATTACAATTGGGGACTGGATAATACACTGGTTCGGAAAAATACGGTGACTCATCCAGTAAGTGTCTTTAATATAGTCGAATGGCAAGCTTATCCGGTGGATAGCTATTCCATGCTGGGAACGCATCAAATGGCCTTTGCCTTGTCCGATCCTGTAGTGATAAAAGATATTTATCTCACCACCACCACTTACCCGATAGATGGATTAATGCCTGATGGCGTTTATACTTATAGTGTTCAGTCGATGCGCTCGGGAGTAATTGCTCCGGCAGTGAATACGATGCAGCTTCATACCACTTCGCTGGATATACCCGTGGTAATGGAGCCGTCGGATGTGAGCACTACGCAAATTACAGCCAATTGGGAACAAACGCTCTACGCAACTGGTTATTTGCTTAATGTATATAAAGTAACCGGACAAACCCCTGCAACAGAAACCGAGGGCTTTGATGGTGTGGGTGCGACTGGTACGCCATTGCCTACGGGCTGGAGCGGTACTGCCAGCGGGAATTATACAACAACTACAAGTTCGGGAACTGCCACACCTTCTGTTGGGTTGAAAAATAATGGAGAATGGTTGCAAACGAAAACCTACAGCTATCCAGTTACGAAGCTAAGTTATATGTATCGTTTTGCTTCTACTGGCACAGGGTCTTCATTGGGTGTTTACGGGCTTAGCAATGGTGTGTGGACTCGTATCGATTCGATCAATTATAGTAATACCACAAAGACGACACCTGCATACTCGTTCAGCAAGTCACAGGGTATGACTGCTTTCAAATTCATTTATCACAAATCATCCGGCAATATGGCTATAGATGATGTGAGTGCTACGTATGGAAATCAGGATACCGTGTTTGTGCGCAAAGATGCGGCTGTAAGTTCCAATGCTGTAGCTGTGACTGGGCTGGAAGCCAATATTCACTATTACTACAATGTGCGGGCTTCTTTGGGGAGTTCGGTTTCTCCGGTTTCTGAAACAATGGATGTGCTTACCACGAATGCGACAGCTGTAAATTCTGTGAACAATCCTGATTTGAGAATTATATCAAGAAAAGATGCGTTAATTATCAGCGGATTGAAGGGTGATGAAATGATTCGTGTTTACAATGCGTCCGGGGCTTGTGAGCTGCAAAGGAAAGCTGCGAAGGAAACTATGAATCTCCAGTTGGCCGGAAAGGGGGTGTATGTCCTCCGAATAAGTAATTCGGTATATCATTTCACGCAAAAGCTGATTAGATAAAACAAAAAAATGGACGACTGCTTGAAATCAGTCGTCCATTTTTTATTTACATCTTTTCTTTTAGAAATTGACCAGTATACGAAGCTTCGCATTTGATTAGATCCTCGGGTGTGCCTTCGAACACCACGTTTCCCCCTTTTTCTCCGCCCTCAGGGCCAATGTCGATAATATGGTCGGCACATTTTATCACATCCATATTGTGCTCGATGATGATGACCGTATGTCCTTTTGCAATCAGTGCATCAAAAGCTTTCAGTAGTGTTTTTATGTCGTGGAAGTGAAGACCGGTAGTCGGTTCGTCAAATACAAATAGCGTTGGTTCTGGTTTCTCGTTTGCCAGGAATGACGCTAATTTCACGCGTTGGCTTTCACCGCCGGAAAGTGTGCTGCTCGATTGGCCCAATTTTACATAGCCTACGCCCACATCCTGAAGGGGTTTCAGGCGCTTCACGATTTTCTTTTCGATATTGCCTGTGCCTTCGCTAAAGAATTCGATGGCCTGATTGACGGTCATTTCCAGCACGTCGAAGATATTGGCACCGCGATATTGCACTTCCAGAATGTCCTGTTTGAAGCGTTTTCCATGGCAATGTTCACATTTCAGCACGAGGTCGGCCATGAACTGCATTTCAACGGTTACTGTTCCTTCGCCCTGACATTCCTCGCAGCGGCCACCTTCAGTGTTGAAGGAAAAATGCGATGCCGAGTAGGTCATCTGTTTAGAAAGCTGCTGATCGGCAAAAAGTTTCCGAATCTCATCGTATGCTTTGATGTACGTTACCGGATTGGAACGAGTAGAACGCCCAATGGGATTCTGGTCAACAAATTCAATGTCTTTGGCCAAATGCATGCTGCCTTTCAGGGTGCCAAACTGCCCGGTTCGATCGGCAACTCCACCGTAGTGCTTTTTGAGTGCGGTGTAAAATACGCTTTTTACCAACGACGATTTTCCGGAACCACTCACGCCTGTCACAACGGTCATTACATTGAGCGGAAACTTTACGTTTACACCTTTCAGGTTGTTTTCGCGAGCGCCGAACACTTCAATATAGTTGTTCCATTTACGTCGATGCGTCGGAATATCAATAAATTCTTTTTCCAGCAGGTATTTTAGGGTAAATGAATTTTCAATTTGCTTGTCATTTACATTTCCGATTTCACTCACATTGCCCTGAAAAACGACTTCACCACCTTTTCGACCGGCAAATGGACCGATGTCGATGATATAATCGGCGGAGCGCATAATTTCTTCGTCATGTTCTACCACCACTACCGTATTGCCCAAATCGCGTAACTGTTTCAGTACTTTTACCAATAAATAGGTGTCGCGCGAATGTAGTCCGATGCTTGGCTCATCCAGAATGTAAAGTGAACCTACCAAGCTGCTCCCGAGCGAGGTTGCCAAATTGATGCGCTGACTCTCTCCGCCTGAAAGGGTGTTCGAAAGGCGGTTAAGCGTCAGATATCCCAATCCAACATCCATCAGGAAGTGGATTCGGTTTTTAATTTCCAACATTAATCGTTTGGCCACAGAAGCATCGTGCTCATCGAGATTTAGGTTGTCGAAAAAGTCATTCAGCGTTTTTACAGGCATTAGTACCAGGTCTGAAATTGATTTATCGCCTACCTTAATATAAGCAGCTTCCTTTTTAAGTCGGCTTCCATTACATTCGGGGCAAGTGGTTTTCCCGCGATATCGGGCCAGCATAACTCGGTATTGTATTTTATACTGATTGGATTCCAAATGTTTGAAGAAGGCATTCAGCCCTTCGAAGTATTTATTGCCGCTCCAAAGCAACTGGCGCTGCTCGTCGGTCAATTCAAAATAGGGCTTATGAATCGGAAAATTGAATTTTGCTGCCGAATGAATCAACTGGTTTTTCCATTCGCCCATCACTTCGCCTTTCCAGCAAGCTACAGCATCTTCATAAATCGAAAGATTTTTATTCGGCACTACCAGATCCTCGTCGATGCCTATCACTCGTCCAAAACCCTCGCAGGTAGGACAAGCACCTATTGGACTATTGAAACTGAAAGTGTGAATAGTCGGCGTTTCAAACTGCATGCCGTCAGCTTCAAATCGCTTTGAAAAGCTGAGAATTTCCGGTTGTTCGCCCGAAAATATTTTCAGCGTACACGATCCATTGCCTTCGAAAAAAGCAGTTTCCACTGAGTCGGTTAGGCGGCTGATGCTTTCCTGGTCGTGACCAATGGCTATACGGTCAATGATTAGTGAAACTTCGGTATCGTTGGTAGGGTTGGTTTTGATGTAGTCGACTATTTGCAATGTGTCACCATTTACATCAATACGGCTAAAACCCTGCATTTGCAAAGCCTGAAGCTGTTCGGCCAATGTTCTGTCGGCTGTTGGTATCACAGGCGTCAGCACCATCAGTCGGGTACCATCGGCGTAAGTCATGGCTGTTTCGATGACATCATCGGCTTCGTGCTTTTTTACCAATTCGCCGGAGATAGGCGAGTAAGTTTTGCCGATTCGCGCGTATAGCAACTTGATGTATTCGTATATTTCGGTGGAAGTACCCACGGTCGAACGTGGATTGCGGGTATTCACCTTTTGCTCGATGGCAATTGCAGGTGGAATTCCTTTGATGTAATCCACTTCGGGTTTACTCATGCGCCCTAAGAATTGGCGGGCGTAGGATGATAGGCTTTCTACATAGCGGCGTTGGCCTTCGGCATATAAAGTGTCGAATGCTAGCGATGATTTTCCGGAACCGGATAAGCCGGTGATCACAACCAGTTTGTTGCGTGGAATTTCCACATCAATATTTTTCAGGTTGTGTACGCGGGCTGCTTTTATGGTGATATTACCTTGTTTAGACATATTTTGTGACTTGTTTTCGGGCGTTTCAAAACCGACTTGCAAAGATACTATTTATGAAATAAATACATTGCACGCATACTTAAACTATTTTGAAGTGAATAGGTTCGGCTGTTTGGGTAATTTCTGTATTAGACTGAGCGATAAATGTATTTAAAATGCAATTAATCTGATTTTATATGCAATAAAAAATGAATAAAAATAATTATTCTGTCTATTTAGGCATATTTATGAATAAAATACAAGTGTAATGTTTGATATATACAGAAAATGTACTACTTTTGTGTCAAATCTAAATAATTATTCATTTTATGAAGAATAAACGTAATCGTTTACAAATTATCTCGGAGATTCTTCGTTCATCGGTAGTGGGAAGTCAGGAAGAATTACTTAAGATGCTGGGTGATCGTCAGTGTGAGGTAACTCAGGCAACTTTGTCGCGCGATTTAAAGTTGCTGAAAGTGGCCAAAACGCCTCTTTCAAATGGCGCCTACAAGTATGTTCTGCCTTCGTACAATAAGCCTCTGCCCAATACCGGAGCGTTTAATACGCTGATGGCTCACGGAGCAGTTTTGAGCTTGGAATTTTCGGGACAATTAGCGGTTGTGAAAACCAAGCCGGGTTATGCAAGTGCGATTGCCTGGGATATTGATAACAAAGCTAATGAGCAGGTTTTGGGTACCATAGCCGGCGACGACACCATCCTGGTTATACCTCGTGAAGGTGTTTCGCGCGAAGATATTCTCGAAATGATGAATATCACGTTTGCCGAGAAGGATTAATACCAAAATTGTTTGTCTGACACCATTCGTTTTATTATCTTTGTGGCCTTTTTCCAAAGTAGGGATTTAGCAGATTTTCAGGGTATAAAATGAATGTTGTATGTTGTGCAAAAGAGTTTCTTGGTAAAGTAAAAAGAACTCATTCTAATTTGAATATGGACAAGGAAACAGCCGTAGATGGAATTACGGTACAAATTGCTGATGAGCGTTTCTTGAGCTATGTGGATACGATTTTGACTACTATTGCAGTTGCAGCCAAAGTTCGCGGAACAGGTATAGCAAAACGCTCGCCCGAGTATATCGAGCAAAAAATGAAAGAAGGAAAAGCAATTATTGCTTTACATGGAGAGGAGTTTGCGGGATTTTGCTACATCGAAACCTGGGGAAATAAACAGTTTGTTGCCAATTCAGGACTGATTGTTGTTGATAAATTTCGTGGGCATGGTTTGGCTAAACGTATTAAACGCAAAGCTTTTGAGTTGTCCAGGTCTAAATATCCGGATGCAAAAATATTCGGACTCACTACCGGGCTAGCCGTAATGAAAATAAACTCTGAACTGGGGTATAAACCAGTTACTTTCTCTGAACTTACTGACGATGAGTCGTTTTGGAAGGGCTGTCAGAGTTGTGTAAATTACGACATTCTCCAACGTACCAACCGTAAACACTGTCTTTGCACCGGGATGCTTTTCGATCCGGAAAAAGATGGTAAATAATCAAATTATCAATTGATGCAGCCTGTCTTTCGGACAGACTAAGTATATTACAAAATGAAAGAAAAAGTACTTTTGGCATTTAGCGGGGGATTAGATACTTCGTTTTGTGCAAAATACCTGGCTGAAGAAAAAGGGTATGAAGTCCACACTGCTGTAGCAAATACAGGTGGTTTCAGCGATGAAGAATTAAGTATAATCGAAGATAAAGCGTATCGTTTGGGTGCTCAATCTCATGCTACTCTTGATGTAACTCAGGAGTATTATGATAAAAGCATCAAATATATGGTATTTGGCAATGTGCTTCGCAACGGCACATATCCTATCTCTGTAAGTTCTGAGCGTATTTTTCAGGCTATTGCCATTATCAATTACGCCAAAGAAATTGGTGCCGACTATGTAGCACATGGTAGCACCGGAGCCGGCAACGACCAGGTGCGTTTCGACCTGACTTTTGATGTACTTGCTCCGGATATCAAAATTCTGACCCCAACCCGCGACATGGTACTTACCCGCGAATACGAGATCAACTACCTGAAAGAACATGGTTTTGAAGCCGACTTCAAAAAGATGGAATATTCCATCAACAAAGGTCTTTGGGGAACCAGTATCGGAGGTAAAGAAACATTGAAATCGGAGCAAACACTTCCCGAAGAAGCTTATCCGAGCCAAATCGAAAAGCAAACTGAAGAAACAGTTACAATCGGGTTCGAAAATGGTGAAATTGTTTCAGTCAATGGTGAGACAAACGATAACAAAGTGTCTCTGATCAATAAATTAGAAGATATAGCAAATAAATTTGGTATTGGTCGTGATATGCACATTGGCGACACCATTATCGGTATCAAAGGTCGTGTAGGATTTGAAGCTGCTGCGCCACTGCTGATTATCAACGCTCACAAAATGCTGGAGAAGCACACGCTTACCAAATGGCAGCAATACTGGAAAGACCAACTGGGCAACTGGTATGGCATGTTCCTTCATGAGGCACAATACCTTGAACCAGTGATGCGCGACATCGAACAATTTCTGGCCAGCTCTCAACAAAACGTAACAGGATCAGTAATTGTAAAGTTACGTCCTTATTCTTATACATTAGTAGGTGTTGAGAGTCCTTATGACCTGATGAAAACAGATTTCGGTGAATATGGAGAAGTAAACCGCGCCTGGAGTGCCGATGATGTAAAAGGATTTACAAAAATCCTTGGCAACCAAATGAAGATATTTTATAACGTTCAGAAACGGAACGGAAAATAAAATCGATACAATAAAACTAAAGACTAGCAGATGAAAAAGCCTTTGCCTTCGCGGTAGAGGCTTTTTTGTAAATAGTTGTAATCCAATATCATTTTGCCAATCAAAATAAAAATACTACTTTTGCAGCCAGAAAAAAATAACTCAAAAAAATATATATTTCATGATTAATGCTCAGGACATCAAGAACGGAACTTGTATCCGTATGGATGGAAAATTGTATTTCGTAATCGAATTTTTGCACGTAAAACCAGGAAAAGGTAACACTTTTATGCGTACTACGCTGAAAGACGTTGTAGATGGTCGTGTTATCGAGCGTCGTTTTAATATCGGCGAAAAACTGGAAGATGTGCGTGTAGAACGTCGTCCTTACCAATTCGTTTACAAAGAAGGTGATGATTTCATTTTTATGAATCAGGAAACATACGATCAACATCCTATCAGTAAGGAACTTATCAATGGAGTTGACTTCCTGCTTGAAGGTGCTATTCTTGAAGTAGTGTCGGATGCATCAACTGAAACTGTTCTTTATGCTGACATGCCTGTAAAAGTACAGATGAAAGTGACCTATACTGAGCCAGGATTGAAAGGTGATACAGCTACTAACACCCTTAAGCCAGCTACTGTAGAATCGGGAGCAACCGTAAAAGTGCCTTTGTTTATCACCGAAGGTGAAATCATTGAAATCGATACCCGTGATGGATCATATCAGGGTCGTGTGAAAGCATAATTTCAATATTTTAGTATTTAGAAGTCCGGTAAGCGAAATGTTTACCGGACTTTTTTTATACTTTTACCGCATTGATCAAATCTCCAAATCCATGAATAAAAGAATAAAGAGCTTCGGATATGCCTTTCAGGGCATCAAAGCTGTGATATCTACCGAGGTTAATATGCAAATACATCTGGCTATTTCAGTTCTGGTGATTATTTTCGGGTATTGGTTCGATATCTCGTCTGCCGAATGGATTGCTTGTTTGCTTTGCATGGCGGTGGTTTTGGGGTTGGAAATGATGAATACCGCGTTGGAAACAGTGGTAGATATGGTTTCTCCCGAGGTTCACCCTTTGGCCGGGCGGGCGAAGGATATTGCAGCTGGTGCGGTTTTGTTGGCTGCTATCATTTCAGTAATTGTGGGTCTTATTGTGTTTTTGCCCAAAATATTGGTTGTCATGAATACCTGAAAATTATCTTGCTATGAAAAATCCATTTGTCGATTTGATGAATTTGTTGTATCCGCGCATTTGTCTTGTGTGTGGCAATGCCCTGAATGGCCATGAAAAACAACTATGTGTAAGTTGTGTGCATGGAATACCCCGCACCAATTATCATCTTCTTCAAGATAATCCCGTTGAGAAAAAATTCTGGGGAAAGGTAACTATTTTTCGGGGAACTTCCTTTTTCTATTTTCAAAAAGGCTCGCCTTACCAAAAAGTACTCCATGCCCTGAAATATAAAGGAAATCAGGAAGTTGGTGAACTACTGGGGAAGTTGGCGGGAGTAGATCTTGCCGAGACGGTTGATTTCAATTCAGTAGATGTTATTGTACCTGTTCCTTTGCATCCTCAAAAGCTTAAATCAAGAGGCTATAATCAGAGCGAAATGATCTGCAATGGACTTGCTGTAATTCTTCAAAAGCCAGTTAGTACCTCAAACCTGGTGCGATTAAAAGAAAATACTACTCAGACCAAAAAATCTGTATATGAGAGGTATGAGAATACGGATGGTATTTTTGGGTTAGTGGATAAATATACATTTCAAGATTTGCATGTCCTTTTGGTGGATGATGTTTTAACAACAGGGTCTACTCTTGAGGCATGTATTAGTGTCTTGGAGGAAGTTCCCAATATCAAAGTAAGTGTTTTTACGCTGGCTGTTGCCTGATAGATCCTGATTGGTTAATATATGGTCTGGGAGCTTCTCGATGTGTTATTTTTTCTCCCATTAGTCGTGATTTAACTCATATTTAGACTTGACCATGTGTACTACCCATGACCGCAAAGAAATTTAATTCGTAGTTTTGTAGCAAAGTGCATGAAATCTATTTTTATTCATATCGCATTTTAGCAAGGCAATGTCTCTCAAAAAACACATAATAATACCAATATTCATTCTTTTCATGGTGGGTTGTTCATTCTCGCCCAACGAGCTAAAACTCGCGGAGCATGCTATGGCCACATCTCCCGACTCAGCATTGAAAATACTTAAGCAAATGAAAAATTACAATTCAATGTCCGATGAAGATAAGGCTATATATGGATTGTTGTACTTTCAGGCGTTGGATGACGGGTTTAATTCACTTCCTCCAGATTCTTTTTTGGATAAGTCGATCATTTACTACCAAAAGCAAGATAAGAAAATTTTATTGGCAAAGTGCTATTATTATAAAGCGAGATTAAATAAGAGTGCACAAAGGTTTGAGAATGCCACGATTTTATATCTTAAGGCTTTGGATATGATAAAGTCAACGGATGATTATTTTTTATTCGGCAAAATATATTCAGACTTAGGAGATATCTGTATTATTCAGAAGGATTATGATGAAGGATTGAAGAAGTATCAAATGTCCATCCAAATGTTTCTGAAGTCACCTCGCAAGGTTGAAGCAAGTTACAGGGTTATTTCGATTGGAAAGGTATATCATTTCAAGAAAGATTATGCGAAGGCCTTATATTATTACAGAAGAGCTCTTAAGGAGACGAGTAATAGTTATCTGTGTGGATTTGCATACCAAGAAATTGGAGTGAATTATTATTGGGCTAAGAAAATGGATTCCGCGGAATTCTTTCTTAGAAAGAGCTTGGACTATCCTTATTTGGGTAATAATTACTCAATCAGATGCGTAAATCTGGCAGATTTGTATTTTGATTTGAATAAATTTGATTCAGCTCAGAAGTATGCATCATTAGCATTACGATATCCTTCTACATTTTATAATCAACGTGATAGTTACAGAATCTTGGCCAATTCGGAATGCAGTCTTGGGAATTTAAAAAAAATGACTGAGTACTTGTCTAAATATCAGAACTGCAATGATTCACTTCGTATAGTAGAGATGCAAACAAAATACACTGTACTTGCAGATATACATGAAAATGCACAGGCAGCATCATTGACAAAGAAATATTTATTTGTATTAGCCTGGGTATTGCCATTGTTGATACTGATTGGTTTTGTAGTCTATCTTGAACTTAGAAAGAAAAGCAGAGGAAAGGAGAAACAATTACAAGAAGCGGAGTTGATTATTACAGAAAAGCAAGTTCTGCTCATCGATAATCTAAAGCAATTGCTCATAGATCAGAGAAATGATCAGGCAAGTAAATACAAGAAAGCGAATTTGTTAGAAAGAGAACAGATGAACAGGGAATTGTATGTGAAATGCTTGCATGTTGATGATTGGGACAGGTTTAGAAAGTTGATGAATTCTACTTTTGATAACATTATTCTTTATTTTGAAAACAACCATCCAGAACTTACCAAAAAAGAGTTGATGTGGTGTTGTTTGTTTTTACTTGAAATACCTAACCCGGATATTGCGCTAATTTTAAATTCGCAGCCAGCCAGCTTGTATAAGTTGAAGCAACGTTTGACACAAAAAATGAACTTGACAAGTACTAAAGAATTAGATAAGCTACTGTTCCAGTTTGCTGATAAATAAATCTTGATATTTGTTAGAATTAAGGATGATGAAACCCCATTTTCTAGTGGGTTTTTATCATCCTTTTTGTTTGTCCTAATAATTTCCGCCTGTCTTGTCTTATGTGCTTGATACATAGCGTTTCTGTGGTGCCTTTGTCCTAATCATATTCCCTCCGAAATTTGTTTTTTTGTTCATGTAGACATAATTTAGCATCATGCAAAATGCTATATTTTTTCTATATGTTCAACTCATTTATTATTATTTGTTATGAAACTACAATCATCAAAATTTTTCACAACTCTTGTGTTGTTACTGGCATTATCATGTAACCAGCTTTTCTCTATTATTATTTTGAGAAAGGATGATCCTGCTTTAGGTGGGGCTAGTAATAGTTTACCTAACCAAAGATCATTTAAAGCGAAAGCTACAGCAGATGCATCGGGAATTCCTGTGCTTGCTGATCTAAATGATTCAAACCTAAAAGTTTCTTTTACATTGCCAGTGGGTGTCGCTGTTATTACTATTGAAGATAAATCAGGTAATGTGGTGTATGCTACTAATGTAAATACTTCTGAAGCTATTGAAACAGATATATTGGTTGATTATTTGGATTCCGGCGATTATGTTTTACGCGTCGCGTATGGTAATACAAGGCTTGTTGGAGATTTTAGTCTTTAATTTATAAATTATCATCACGCTAAAGCGTTTCTGCTTTAGCGTGATGTAAACATATAGGTGGATATGAATACAGTATTAAAGGTTTGTTTAAAAAAGGTTTTACGTTACAAAGATCCTAAAATAGCAGAGGGATATGTAGAACCATTAGGTGTGAAGACTCATGAAGATATTATAAATGATCTCTATGCCGAAGGTAAGATAGTTGATAAAGAGCTTGCTCGAAATATAATTGACTCGTATAATAAGAAAGCTGCTGAGATGACAATGTCTGGTTATGTGGTATACACTGGATTAGTTAAGTTGGTGGCAGCTATGCGAGGGTTAGTATATGACAAAAGGTGGAGTCGGTTGGGAAATAAAGTAGATGTGCAATTTGAGATAGATGTTGTATTGGCAGATGCTATAAAAAATACGACCGTAGAGTTGGATCTTTCCAAATCTCCGGAGATTGATGAAGAGGATTTCTCAGATGAATGTAATGGTAGCCAGACTTATATTCCTACCTTTAGATTGGGTGAGAGTAAAATATTAACAGAAAAGGAGCCTGCTTGTGGTATTGTGTTTAGGCAATGGTTGTGTAAGTCGATTTAATAAATAAGATTCATGAGGCATTGTGCTGGAACAGTAAAAAATAATTATTTTTGTAATAAAGAATTTATAGTTATATGTTCTGGACTAAAAGAATCTTTATTACACAATTTCCAATACTCTCATTATTCTTTCTTGTATCTCTATTTTGGAGTTGCAAGAATAATTCTTCTAACTTATCAAGAACAAAAGATTTAGGGGTCGCGAATCCTGAATTGGCACTTGATAGTATTACTCATATCAATAGAGATTTATATCAAACAGATAGAGATAAAATTGAATATCTTCTTGTTTTGTATGATCTGTATGACCGAACAGAGAAGAGGCTCGATGATATTGTAAGCCTTGATTGGGCAATTGAATATTGCAAAAAGGAAAATAAGGAGGATGATCTTGCACTTGTTTATTTTTATAAGGGGCAGTTTTTGAGATCTTTACAAAAATTTGCTGCAGCTTATGGATATTATTTAAAATCCTATGACCTGATAAAAGATAGTAATAATAACTATTTAAAAGGTCGAATTAAGCTTGACTTGTCTTTGATAAATTTGATACGTCTGGAGCACAAGCATGCTTTGGAAATGGCTAATGAGGCGTTGTTTTTTTTTCGGAAAGATGGAAATCTTCATTATACAAGATTAGCGGAGATCAATATATCAAGATACTTCAGATTGAGAAGAAAGAACTGTGTGGCCATATCAATGGATAAGAAGATGTTGTCAACTCCATCTGATTCAGTAGTTACAGGATTGTTACTTCAAGAACTAGGCCTGGCCTATTATAACTTACATCAGTTTGACTCTAGTGCAAATTATTTTCTAAAATCATTCAGATATCCTTCAAAAGGAGTGAACGCTAGTATCCGCTACGTATCTTATGCAGAGCTACTTTTTGATAAAGCTGAATATGACTCCGCTCAATATTATTCTCATCTATCTGCCCATTTACCAGCATCATACTACATAAGGCGTGATGCATCAAGAATTATTGCTAATTGTGCTTATTTGAAGAAGGATTTTAAGAAGATGAATCTGTATATTAAATATTATCAGGATTATACAGATTCTATTCAGATGATAGATTTACAAGAAAAACCCTCTTCAATAGAAACCGTGTTTAGCAAAACGAAGGATTCTGACCATTCTCATAAAATGTTGGTTATTGTAATCCTTGGAGTTGTGCTTGTGATGTCCGGAGGTGTAGTGCTTGGGTACAAGTCTTATCAAAAGAGGAGGGAGGAGGCGTCCATTATTGATCAATACAAAAAGCAGATTACTCAGAAGAGTGAGTTGTTGATTCAGGGGCTTGATAAAAAGTTAGAGATTGCCCGAAAGCAGCAATCGTCAGCAAGAAAAAAATCGACGTCGGAACAAAGAGCTGCTTTGGATAAAGAGCTATATCAAAAAGCACTCAATCTTGATAACTGGGATGCTTTTTCATGTGAGATGAATCATGCGTTTAATAACATTGTTTCGGATCTGGAGAATGATTTTTCAGGTATTTCGCAAAAAGAAATAATCTGGTGCTGTCTCGATTTGTTGAATGTGCCTGTTATAGACAGGCTGTCGGTGTTGGATGCTACAACTGACAGTATGTATAAATTAAAACAGCGATTGGCTGTAAAGCTTAATGCGAAATCGGCGAAGGATGTAGATTTGTTTCTGAAGAATTACAAAAATGCAGATCAAGTGGGATGATTGCGAGGCGATTTTATGATTTGCACCCTGATGTCCAAAAATAAGCTGATTGTCGATTTTAATATGCAGATAGTCAGGTTTTTGAAGATGGCCATGTCCAATATTTTTTAGCCCCATTTGTTACTTATACTCAATTTAAAACCTATCTTTACATTGTATTCCTGGTGCTGTTTTTGCCGTAAAATGGCTGGCGGAAAGGAATGCAACGTGATATCAACTGGATGAGTTAAGTGAACATTAGAACTTCGAATTTTATCTAACCTTATACAACTGTTTGTCGCATTATTGTAATTTTTGAACAGTTGAATATCCGTATATATGAAAAAGCCGATTCGTGAGAATCGGCTTTTTTTATTTTGATATTTTCAAACTGGCGATGGCATTATCCTGCGAAGAAATTTCTTCCAGAAATTCACGAAATGCAACATAGTCTTCGGCAAGATAACGCCCTTTCAACAAATGAAGGTTTCGGATATATTCAATTTGGTTGTTGTCTTTTTTTGTAACAATGGCAGTGTATTTTCCAAACTTGCTAAGAATTTCTGATTTGGCCGGCAATTCGGTGATCTCATACGATTTTGGCAAGTTGAATACTACCGTATCACTTTCGACCTCTGGTCTTCTGATGCTGAAATTGGTTCTGCGGTTTCGGACTTTCTCGGGTATATGAGTTAGTTTGTTCATGATGTTTAACGAGAGAAGAGCAATGTCGCTTGTTACAGTTTTTATCGGATTGGTGAGGGTTATGCTCAGATGTTCATCAAATGATGGTGTGCGACCTTTGTGTTCTGTATAGTCACATTTGTTGAGTGTGAAGGATGGTATATGAATCCGCTCAGAAACCCGCTTATTGCGGTCAGTATTATCAGCACAAAAGATGGGTAGTATATCTTCATAGGGCAATCCTGTGTAGTGAGCTGATACTTCCATGCTGCCATTGTTGGCATCCAGAATGTTGATGATTGATTTTTTTGTAACAGCATTCTCATTTTCAGAATACTTTCTGGTGTGTACCAGCCTGCTGTTTTCGCCATCGATCAGCAGAACGTCGCGGTCGTCGGTAAAATCGCCATTATAGCCAGCTGGCAGGCGCTGACTGGTACATTCGAGCCATATGGTGTCAGATGGTAATGGCACGCATACGATAGCATGGTTGAACTGGCTGGACGGGAAGTTTGCGTCGATTTGTCGGGTATAGCTTCCTGCCCGAGCTCTACAATAATAAGCCTTGATTCCTGCTGCCTTTAGTAACGCTTTTGTGTAGTTGGATAGAGCTTTACAATCACCATACGAGTATTTGTCCACTGTTTCGGCATCTATTGGAACCCATCCTCCGATTTCAATTTGTATACTAACATATCTAGTCTTTTGCTGCATAAACTCATATACTTTTTTTACTTTTTCAAAGTCATTTTTGCAGTCAGATGTCAATGTTTGTATCTTCTTTACAGTGGCTTCAGGCAAATAATCTTTATTAGAGATCAAATTTGAAGTCCATAAACCAAGATCTTTCCATGTCTCTGAAGAGCCTTTTGTGTTGCCAATTTCAAATGCTTTGGGGGCAAGAATCACTATCGGATAGTCGGGGTTATCACTGTCGGATAATGGTTCGTCTGTTTGTGCTTTCAGGTTGTTTAATGCCCAGGTGTATATCACTTGTCCATCACTAACATTTTTGTTTGCCTTACAAGCTATATTATATTCTTTGTATCTCAATTCGTAGTCGAGTGGAGTGCTTACCTTGAATGATGATTGTTCGTACGCTGTGTTTTCAGCTCCGTGGCTCCAGGACGGTAAAAACAGTGTTTGATTCAGTGTCATTTCTGAAGTATATTCCACCGTAAACGGATATTGCAGATACTTTGGATCCATGTACTTTACACGATTGTCGTCGTATAGCGAAAATTCAGCTATGGCACTATGGTCTTGTAGGTCGGCATTTCCCAGCGTTTTTACCAGTTTTCCGGTAGCGTCATAGATGCGCGCCCTGACGGATGTTATCTTGTTAAGGGGGTCTGAATTTTCGTTGTAGTACGCGTCATCTTCTCCATTTTTGTTCAGGATGGTACGTGCTTCGGTTATCTTTAGAGTGGCAGACCTGGTCGATTTTATTTCCAGTTCAACATCATGCACTCTGTACACCGTGTGTGCATTTTGTTTTAATGATTCCGGAATATCGCTTACAGCATATTTTAGTTCTTTAGCCTGGCTATTGAGTAAGTGTAAGCACAGAACTGAAATGAGCAGAATCAGTTTCTTTTTCATAGCTGATTGTCTTTTTTGATAATGATCATTTCGGACTGTTTTTTCACCAGTTCATCAAAGAAAGTGCGTAAACCCGGGTATTCCTGTTGGTAAAACACAGGTTTATTGGTGAGTAGTTTAAATAGGACCTGTACATTGTTTTCCGTAACACTGGATTGCATCAAAAAGCTGCCGGAATTTTCGGGTAATGTCATTTTGATATTTTCAGGCAACTTTTCTACGCTGTAGCCTGTAGGAATTTCAAGATTATACACCTGAACCTGTTCTTTGGAAGTGGTAAAATCCACCGGATAAAGTCTGTTTTCTACTTTAAATGGATTTTCTTCGTATTTGTCAAGCAGAAGTGGATTTACAAATAGCTGATTATTCGCTTTGGTGACAGCATTTTTCAATGTGATTGAAAACTCTTCTTTGATAGGCTTGTTGGTGCTATCAGCATCGTAAACATTGAATTTGTCGATTGATAATCCTGCATATTTATTTTCCACTGACTTTAGGAAACTTTCTTCGTCGTTGAATTTTTTATATCTGATACGTTCTTTCAGCGCTGCATAGTCAAAAAACGATTTTTGATAATCACCTTTTAATACACCATCGGGAGTAAGTTTGAGGTTTAGCGCGATGACTTGTTTGTTTTTTTTGACCGGACTTAGATCCACCCATTCTTCATCGTCTTTGCGGATCACTAATCCTTTGCCATTCAGCGTTCGTTCGGGGAGTATTCCTAGTGGAAGAAATTCCTCTGTTGCATCCATATAGATGACATTTTCTCCCACGATAGCCTGCACAAGTACATAGTTTAGTTTGTCCAAACTGACCGAAAACGGAGGAAGAACTCCATTGTCGCGGGTACTTATAGCTACCGGATAGGCCTGGATGTCAAGTTTACGAAGTAAGCTGATCAGCATCAGATTGATATCGGCCGAATTGCCTATTTTCTTATTATAACAGTGGGTAAGTCCTTCTTTTGAAGCGGTCAAACTACTTTCGTTATTCCATTTTACTTTTTGTATTTCTTCATAAGCTTTAGCAATCTGTTCCTGAGGGTCTTTGGTTTGTTGCTTAATTTGTTTCTCAATGCTATTCAGAAAGAAATTTGGATTGGTAGTACGCCCTCCAAAATCATCATCTTCTCTCAATATTTTTGCTACAGCCTTCCAGTCGGTAGCGAAGTCTTTGTAAAGATAGCCGGGTACATGAATGCTTGAAAGTTCGATGTTGAACCGGGTAAGATAGTTTTCGTAGTTGTTGATGTAAGGTTCTGTTTTGAAGGCTGGTACGTCCTTTGCCACCCATCGTTCATTCGATGATTCGGACAATGGGGCATATCCTGTAAAATTCTTTCTAAACGAAAAGTTGATGTTTTGCTCAATGACTAATTCGCTCCAACGAACTGGATAGACCTCCTGAAAGCTCCAGTACGATGGAAGACCAGGATAATAAAATTCCACATCGATGACCGAACCGACTTTTACATTGGGCATTGCCACACGGGCTCTGTAGCTCCCCTTTGTTATTTTTTCGATGAATATGCCGTCATTGCTTAGTTTTGTAACCACTGGTTTTCCGTTTTCAATGTTTACCGTTTGGCCTTTCACATTGGTGCGTTCGGCGGCCGGAACATAGAAGTTGCCACGTTGCTTGCCTTCTTCTTTCAGAATTTTGATACGCATCTGATGTACAAATTGCAGATCGCTTGCATTGAAATAGCCATAATTGCAAAGGATTACAGCTGATGCACTTGAGTCGGCCGGATAGACAGTCATTTCCAGGTCTGCTTTGTCGATTTTGCCGTACTTCATTGGTTCTTTTGCCGAAAAAATGTAATTGAGGCTTACTGTAAGCATCAAAACTAAGGTGAGTGTTTTTTTCATTGTAGATTTGTGGGAAGTGTGGGTTAGTATAATTTGACTTGCAAATATAAACATTGCACATTAACCTAAAGCATGTTTTGCCAATAATTTTTTAAATAAATGTGATTTCATGTAAAATGTGTTGATTGTATGAGTGTTATGTATATATCAAATTGCTACAAAATGGTGAACCTTTTTGCCATTACCAATAAATAGGAGGAAATGATCAATAATTCCTTTTGGAGGATAAAGTTTTGCGTATTTTTGTGCTTTGTCATCAATCGTTATCCTGAAAATCATCTTATGTGTGTGCGGTATATTTACCTGAAACTGATATGCATTCTGCTGTTGCTCTGTTGTATTCGACCGGAAGCAAGGGGAGAAGAAACCATTACGCAGGTAACACATTACTCGGTGGACAATGGCCTGTCGGAAAACCATATTCTGTGCATGTTGCAGGATCGCAAAGGCATAATGTGGTTCGGAACGTACAACGGGCTGAATAAATTCGACGGGTATAGTTTCCGCTGTTTCAAGGGGAGGGCAGGGCAAACCTACAAGCTCAGCAATTTTCGGGTGGACCGGATGAAAGAAGACAAGCAGGGCTTCCTCTGGTTGCAAACCAACGACTTGCGCATCTATCGTTTCGATCCCGAACAGGAAACATTTCTACCCGTTCCGCAATGCGATAAAAGTTTTGCCGACTACCGGAAGCCGCTCAGCAAGATACAAGTCATGGACGACGGAAGCGTGTGGCTCAGCAATGGTGAGGCAGGAAAAGACGATTGCTTTCGCATCTGCAATACGCCCGATCGGTCGGGAATCAGCCTTCAGCATATCGACCTCAAATCATTGGGCAATGCCGATAAGATCAACCGTATTTATCACGATCGCAGTGGCAACGACTGGATACTCACCTCGCAAAGCGTAGAACTATTACCCAAAAACAAACCACAGCCTGTTGATGTATTTAAGGGCAATCCGGGTGGATTTTACAGCGTGTGCGAAACCGACAAAGCCCTGTATTTCGGAGCCGCGCAGGGGCAGTTGTGGATCTACAACAAAGCTACGCACAAATTCAGTTTTTTGCAGGTGCCTGTTGCCAACAAGCTGATCGACCTGCTTTTCATCAGTACGGCAGAGTTGCTGGTGCTCACCAACGAATCCCAATTCTTTATTTATAATACCCTTTCGGGAATATTTACGCCCAATCAGCTGAGCGCTGACATGAAACAAACCCTCTACGGCACTTATAAGGACCGCCAACACAATGTGTGGATAGATTCGGAGAATCCGGGCGGTATTTTGTTTGATACCCGATTGCGCCAACTGATTTATTTGCCGGTAGACACGACCGGATATGTAAATCCACGCACACTGAAGTTCTCGGTGGCCGAAGATGCCTTCAACAATCTGTGGATGTTGCCTCACCGGGGAGGATTTTACAAGTACAATGCCCTAAAACGCCAGTTGGAACCGATTGCCGAGCGGGGCGACGACGAGAAAAGCATTACCAATCTGGCACATTCGGCCATCGCCGACCGACAAGGCAATCTCTGGATGAGTACCTATCTCGAGGGAGTGGATAAGATTGTGTTTCGTCACTCACCCTTTACGTTTGTGCGGCCGGTGGAATCAAAAGCTTATACTGCCCGCAACGAAATACGCTCGGTGTATCAGGACCGGCGCAACCGCCTTTGGGTGGGATCGAAAAAGGGCGCTGTTTATATGTATGATGCCAGTGGTAAATGCATGGGCTATCTGGGGCAGGACGGGAAGCTCAACAGTGCAAAAGCTTTCAACGCACCGGTATACGAATTCAAGGAAGATCATCGGGGGCGAATGTGGCTGGCCACCAAAGGGAATGGCTTGTATCTGTTGGAGTCTACGGGCCAAACAAGCTTTGCCATCCGTAATTTTCAGTACGATGCGGCCGATGTGTACAGCATTAATTCCAATTCGGTGTACAGCGTGTTCGAAGATAGCCGGCAGCGCTTGTGGGTTGGTACGTTTTGGGCGGGATTGAACCTGATTGACGAAACAGGCGGTGATGTACGGTTTATCAGTGCCCGCAACCGACTGACCCGTTACCCCACCGACGAATGTTTTAAGGTGCGATGCTTTGCCGAAGATAAAAATGGGCGTATGCTGGTGGGAACCACGCAGGGATTACTCTCTTTTTCGGGAAAATGGCAACGCCCGGAAGATATACGGTTTACGCTCTTCAAGCATGATCCTGAAAAAGCACATTCTCTTTCGGGCAATGATGTGTATGCCATTCTTCCTGCCCGGAATGGAGATGTTTACATCACGACCATTGGTGGAGGCGTGGATGTATTGAAAGGAGGATTTTCCGAAAACACTCCCGTCTTTCAGTCGCTAAAGGGGACGGATGGTTTGCCCATTAATGCCGTATATACACTCACGGAAGACCGAAAGGGAAACCTGTGGATGTCCACGCAAACACAGGTAATGCGGTATCATCCGCGTAATGCCACGCAGGAAATATACAAACCGGTGGCCTCGGGCAATTATTTCTTCGACGAAGCAGCCGTGTGCAAAACCCGACAGGGACAAATTATTTACGGAACGTCTAACGGGCTGCTGAGTTTTCACCCCGATCGTATCAGCAAAAGCAATTTTGTGCCCCGCATCTGTCTGACGCGTTTGTTGCTCTTTAATCGAGAGGTAGAAGTTGGTGGAGACCAATCACCGCTCAGCAAAGTGATAGACGAAACACCGGAGCTTACACTCAATAGCGATCAGAATACTTTTTCGATAGAATATGCGGCGCTCGATTATGCCAATCCGCAAGGCATTCAGTATGCATACAAGCTCGAAGGCTTCGAGAAGGAATGGAACTATGTAGGCACACAACGCATAGCCACCTATATCAATTTGCCCAAAGGGACGTACAAGTTTCATGTGCGCTCCACCAACTCCGACGGGCAATGGGTAAGCAACGAACGCATCTTCACCATCGTGAAGCGACCTTCGTTTTGGGAATCGGCGTGGGGATTTCTGTTTTATACGGTGATGTTACTCTTATTGTCGGCCGTGGTGGCCTGGGTGCTGTTTATCATTTATCGCTTGCGCAATGAAGTAGCCGTTGAACAACGCATTACCAATATGAAGTTGCGGTTCTTTACCGATATTTCGCATGAATTGCGCACGCCGCTGACGCTGATCGCTTCGCCGGTGGAGAGTATACTGACGAAAGACGACACGCCCGCGCCGATACGCGAACAATTGCAGGTGGTGAAGCGCAATACCGACCGGATGTTGCGGCTGATCAACCAGATACTGGATTTCCGCAAGATTCAGAACGAAAAGATGAAGCTGGTATTGGAACATGTGGATGTCGCAGCTTATGTGTCGGACATTTGCGTGAACTTCCGTGAACTGGCCGACGAAAACAATATCCGTTTAATGCTGACTAACCGCGCGACCGATGCTTCGTTGTGGATTGATAAGGACAAATTTGAGAAAATCATCTTCAATTTGTTGTCCAATGCCTTTAAATTTTCGCAGGCAGGCAAAACCATTGAAGTAGAAATCACCGACACCGATCAGCAACTCATTATCGGCATCCGCGACGAGGGAATAGGTATCAGCAAAGATCGCCTGCGGTTGCTTTTTGAACGCTTCGAAAGCTTTGCCAACGCCACCCTTACTACTCAAAGCGGTACAGGTATCGGACTTTCGCTTACGCGTGAATTGCTTGAGCTACACAAGGCCAGCATTTCGGTCGAAAGCGAGCCGGGACAGGGCAGCCGTTTCACCCTCAGCTTCCGCAAAGGGCGCGAACATTTCGATGCCGATCAGGAATTTATGCTGTCCGATCTTCAAACTTCCGAATCGGCAGTAAAAGAGGCAACCGATCAAATCAATGACCTGAGAGATGAGATCAATGCCACCGAACGCATCAGTTTGCTGGTGGTGGAGGACAACGACGAATTGCGTTCGTTTCTTGTGTCTACCCTGAGCAGTCGTTACGACGTATTGGTGGCCGAAAACGGCCGAATAGCCCTGCGCATGGCTCAGGAACAACTCCCCGATATGATTATCTCGGATATTTCGATGCCCGAAATGGACGGTATTGAACTGGCACAGCGCCTCAAAAAGGACAACAATACGAGCCATATCCCATTTATATTGCTTACTGCCAAAGTAGATATGGATACCCGCCTGGAAGCCATGAATCTTTGTGTGGATGATTATATTACCAAGCCTTTCAGCCTGACTTATCTGGAAGCGCGCATCGAAAATCTGCTAAAGATACGGGAGCAATTGCAGCAATATTACCAGTCAGCACTATCGGGCACGGGCGTTATTGCCTTGGTTAAGCCCGATATGACCAGTGTCGACGACGCATTTATGCAAAAGGCGCTCAGCTATATCGAAACCCACTACAGTCAACCCGATATGAGCATCGACGACATGGCAGCCTATGCCGGCGTGAGTCGTTCCTCATTCTTCAAGAAAATAAAAAGCCTCACCGGACTGGCACCTGCCGACTTTGTGCGCGAGTTCCGCATCCAAAAAGCCGCACAACTGCTGCAAGCCGGCGAAACCAACATCAGCCAGATCACATTTGCCGTCGGCCTCAACGACACCAAGCACTTTAGCCGTTGCTTCAAGCAGCGCTTTGGCTACAACCCCAGCGAATACCGGCAACACAACGAAGGAAACTCAGGCACGAGCTTATGCTAAGCTTATGCGATGGATATGAGATCGTGATGCTTTGATGATAGTATCGTTGGTGTGGCACACAAAAAACAAAACTCAGCTTTTCGAAGCTGATTGTGTAGTTTAATTGATCATTTTTGATCATTAATTGGTATATATTACCAACAGAGCTACGAAAGCAGGAATAATGATTTACCTTTACTTGCTGTTTATTAAATACAACGGTTTAACTGGTACTACTTCTCGTGAAAAGATCATATTTTATTCTACTACTTTTCTTGCTGAACATCGGCTTACAAGCGCAAAGCCAGCCGCAATTCACCCACTTTTCGGTGGACGATGGCTTGTCCGAAAACAATGTTGTCAGCATCTTGCAGGATCGCAAAGGTTTTATGTGGTTTGGCACCTACGATGGTCTCAACAAATACGATGGCTATAGCTTCAGAAGTTTCAAGGGGCTGCTTGGTCAGAAATTCAAACTCATCAACTACAGAGTTGATAAAATCAAAGAAGACCGCTATGGCTACCTCTGGGTGCAAACTTATGATGGGCGCGTGTATCGTTTCGACCCCTCCAGGGAACTATTTCTGGCCGTGCCACAATGCATCAGCAGCTACAGCGAATACAAAAAAGTATTGAAAGAAATAAGCATCATGCCCGATGGATCGGTGTGGCTATGGAGTAAAGACGGTGTCAACGATGATTGCTTCCGGATACAAAGTACACCCGGAACCGAGCATATCCGCCTCAGCAACTTTTCAAAGTCTTCCGGCGATTTGCCTTCCGACAAAATCAGCTGTATCTTTCAGGACAGCCGCTCCTGCGTATGGATACTCACCGATAATGGCATCAGTCTGCTACCCAAACATGCCACCCGTCCTCAAAAGTACTTTTGCAACAACAAAGGCTATGGCATGTATTCGATTGTCCAATCGGGATACAAAATATACATCGGCGGCGAGCGGGGCAAGATTCTTATCTACGACCAGCTAAAAGGTAGTTTTGAGCAATTGATCGGTCCTTCGCGCAACAATATTATCGATCTGAAAATGCTCAATGACAAAGAGCTTTTTGTGCTATACAATCGCTCCGAATGTGCCATTTGTCGCCCTGATCAGAAAACGTTCAGCACCATTGCCATCAACAAGCTGCCCGACAACGAAATATACGGCTGCTATACCGATCGAAAAGCACGAATCTGGATCGATACCAAATTTTCCGGTGCAATTTACCTCGATGTGGCTACCCGCCGGCTCAACTACCTGCCTTCCCCCGCTACCGATGAATACCCCATGACGCTTTTCCCCGAATTCAAAATACTCGAGGATCATCATGATAATTTATGGATACTTACCAAGGCGGGAGGTTTTTATAGCTACAACCAACACACCAATGCTTTGGAGTCCTTCTACAACAATCCGGCCTCGCGCGAACGAAAGTTCTCCAACCTGCTGCATACCGGCATGATCGACAAAGGTGGAAACCTTTGGCTCAGCACTTTCTCGCAGGGCATCGACAAGGTCGTCTTCCGTCAGTCGCAATTCAGCTTCACCCAACCCTTTGATCTGCCTGCATATTCCCTCAAAAACGAAGTCCGCTCTGTATTTCGCGACAGTAAAAACTGGCTTTGGGTGGGCTCCCGCAAAGGATATGTTTATTTATACGACGAGCATTTAAGGTTCAAAGGGCTTCTCGGATACGATGGCCGCATCAATGGCAATGTGCCTTTTGATATCCCGGTTTATTGCATCTTCGAAGATCATCAGGGTGTTATCTGGCTCGGCTCGCGTGGCAAAGGTCTATTCCGGCTTAGCCGCAAACCCGACAACACCTTCAACGTATCCAACTATCAATACAATCCTGACGATATATATAGTATCGGATCCAATGCAGTATATTCTGTCTACCAGGATCACCTCCATCGCCTTTGGGTAGCTACTTTTGGTGGAGGCATCAACCGCATCGACTTTGCTGGCAACCAGCTTCGCTTTATCAGTGCGCGCAACCAACTCCGCAATTACCCAATGGACGAATGCGCCAAAACCCGCTATATCACCGAAGATAAAAATGGATATGTCTACGTGGGCACAACCGGAGGACTTATTGTATTTAAAGCCGATCAGAAGTCTGCCGAAGACATCAGCTTCCGACATTTTTCGCACAACCCCACATCTCAAAGCTACCTCTCGGGCAACGATGTTCAGTATGTTTTAATCACCCGCAAAGGTGATGTATACCTTGCCCTCTTCGGTGGTGGTATCAACAGGCTGCACGGTGGCTATCAATCCAACCAGAGTCCCCGCTTCGAGGTCTTCGAAAAAGAAAAAGCACCCTTCTGCAATGTAGTATACACTTTGAATGAAGATGAAATGGGTTGTATATGGATGTCAACGCAAACAAAAATCATCCGCTTCAATCCTGATAAAGAAAAATTCGATTACTACAAACCTATCAACAACAATGGTTACTTCTTTGTGGAAGCGGCCGCCTGCAAAGCCCGAAACGGCGAACTGTTCTACGGTACTTCGGACGGATTTCTGGCCTTCCATCCCTCCAAAATACGAAAAAGCTCCTATCGGCCCCGCATCGGGCTCACCCAGCTACAGCTCTTCAACAAAGCGGTGCAAATTGGCGCGGAAGGCTCCCCGCTTCAGCAATGCATCGACGATACCAAAGAATTGATTTTTAGTCATAAACAAAATATTTTCAGCATTGAGTTTGCTGCACTCGACTATGTCAATTCGCCGGCCATCCAGTATGCTTTCAAACTCGAGGGATTGGAGAGCGAATGGAACTACGTGGGTACACAACACATTGCGACCTACAACAACCTGCCACATGGCCGATATAATTTCCACGTAAAATCAACCAATGCCGACGGCGAATGGGTGGATAATGAACGTACCCTTACCATTATCAAAGAACCATCTTTCTGGGAATCAGCCTGGGGATGGATGCTCTACATTGTATTGTTTCTGATTTTGCTCGCCCTCACTTCCCACATCTTCATCACCATTTATAAGCTACGCAATGAAGTGGATGTGGAGCACCGCATTACCCAAATGAAACTGCGCTTTTTTACCGATATCTCACACGAACTGAGAACCCCACTCACCCTCATTGCCTCTCCTGTAGAGTTTCTTCTCAAAAAAGAAAGCCTCTCAGACAATGCCCGGGAACAACTACTCATCGTTCAGCGCAATACCGACCGGATGCTCCGACTGATCAATCAGATCCTTGACTTCCGCAAAATTCAAAATAAAAAAATGAATCTGATCATCGAAATGGTTGATACGGCTTCATTTCTGAATGATATCTGTTTTAATTTCAGGAAACTGGCCGAAGATAATCATATCCACCTCTCTGTGAGCAATCATGCAGATGATCCGAGACTCTGGGTGGATAAAGACAAATTTGAAAAAATCATCTACAACCTGCTTTCCAATGCTTTCAAATTTAGCCAAAATGGAAAGAAGGTCGAGATTATCCTCAACGACGACGACACGCAGGTCTGCATCACAATAAAAGACCAGGGTGTCGGCATCAGCAAAGACAAACTAAAGCTCCTCTTCGAACGATTTGAAAGCTTCGCTACCAACAATATTTCCTTTCAGGCCAGCACTGGCATCGGTCTTTCGCTCACCAAAGAATTGGTGGAAATGCATCATGCCCGTATTGATGTCGAAAGCGAATTGGGAAAGGGGTCGGCCTTCAAAATCAGTTTCCTGAAAGGCACTGCGCACTACAGCGAGAAAGATAATTTCGTTTTACAGGACCTGATAGCTGTGTCCGCTTCCGAAAATACGAACCCAACATCTGCTATCGAGGATACTGAAATTGTTGGTTTCGAGCCTGGTAGCGAATTGCCTAAAATCCTGATTGTGGAAGATAACCGGGAGTTGCTTAATTTTTTAAGAACAGCATTGAGTGCCAACTACGATGTGTTTGAAGCCGAAAATGGTATACAGGCACTGGACATTGCCCTGAAATATTCGCCTGACCTCATCGTTTCGGACCTCATGATGCCGGATATGGATGGACTGGAGCTTGCAAAAAGGCTGAAAAGTGATTTGAATATTAGTCATATACCGGTGGTGCTGCTTACTGCAAAAACGGATATGGACAGCAAACTCCACGCACTGGAACTGGGAGTAGACGACTACATCACCAAGCCGTTCAGCTCAACGTATCTGGAAGCACGAATCGAAAACTTGTTGAAGTTGCGGCGTAAACTTCAAAGTTATTTTCGTACTTCCCTTACAACCGGTGTGATATCCTTGTCAAAGCCCAATATTACCAATCAGGATGAAGAGTTTGTTAATAAAACTATGAAGTTTATCGAAGAAAACTATGTAAATCCGGATATGAACATCGAAGAAATTGCAGTAAACTCAGGCCTTAGTAGATCGTCGTTTTTCAAAAAGCTTAAGAGTGTTACCGGCTTAGCACCTGTCGATTTTGTGAAGGAATTTAGGCTACAAAGGGCAAAGCAGTACCTTGAAGCCGGTGAATCCAATATTAGTCAGGTGTCCTATAATGTTGGAATAGATGATCCGCGGTATTTCAGTAAATGCTTTAAGCAGAAATACGGCATTAATCCCAGTGAATATAAATTGATGAAAAAACAGGAAGATAAAGAATAATATTCAAAAGCGTTGATAAATACTTTCAACGCTTTTTTTATATCTGATAAGTCTGTAGGGAGAGTTTTGTATTGTATTTATATTATATACATACAATGAGTTATGGTTCAT
>JBJOOU010000190.1:0-4811 GCA_046051105.1 Bacteroidota bacterium | reverse complement strand
ACATTGGGTTGCTCCAGACCATAGCCTTTTCGTTTGTCTTCGTGTTTGAGCAGGAAGGCAAATCCGATGGCCAACAGCCCGAAACAGGCAAATATCAGCATCGGAAGGCTGTAGTTGTATTGAGTGATATGTTCTGTTTTTCCTTCAATTACTTTGGTAACTGTACCGGTAACGCAATATTTGTCGAGCACCCAGCCAATCAACAAAGGAACGCCCATCAATCCCCAGTTTTGTACCCAAAATATCATGGCGTAAGCGGTTCCCAGTTTATTCATAGGAATAATTTTGGCTACCGAAGGCCACATGGCGGCAGGTACCAGAGCAAATGCTACTCCCAGAAGCATTACCAGACCGATGGCTATGGTAAAACTATTCAACGAAGGAATAGAGAATAGCAAGTGTACTGCTACCAACAGTACCGAACCGAAGATCATAATACTGGCAGCTTTCCCTTTTTTGTCGGATATGCCCCCAAAGAGCGGAGTAAGGAACAAAGCACTGAAAGGCAATAGTGCCGGTATAAAACCAGCGAAAGTATCGGACACTTCAAATTTCTGAACGATCAGATTGGTGGCAAACTTAATAAATGGAAATACGGCCGAATAGAACAATACACACAAAACGGCAATGTACCAAAAGGCCCGGTTGGAGGCGATGTCTTTGATATCGGAGAACTTGAACTCTTCGTCTTCGGCGATGCCTGCGTCACTTTCTTCGCGGTCAAGGCGTTTGTCCATCATGTTGAACAATAAAAATACCAACAGACCAATAAAAAGTAATACGATGGACAGCAATACCGGAGCACTTACATCTTTTGTCAGGTTGTAGAGTGGAAGAGGGGTGAACATCGCCAATGCAGTACCAATACGGCCGGTAGATGTGTTCAGCCCGATAGCCAGCGCCATTTCTTTGCCTCTGAACCATCGTACCACGGCTTTGTTGGCAGCAATACCAAACATTTCGCTCCCAACACCGAAGATGGCAAACCCAAGTCCTGCCATAACTGCCGATTTAGGGGTTTTCCCAATCAGTTCGAAGCCGCCGATTGTCAATTCGTACATTCCGCCGACGTTGCCGGATACAGCCCAATATTTGATACCTGCTCCCAGAATCATGACAATGGTGGCCAACACTCCGGTAAAGCGGGTGCCCATTTTGTCGAGAATCATCCCACTGAAAACGAGCATCAGCAGGAATACATTGAACCATCCGTATCCACTGGTAAATAGGCCGTAATCCGTTGCCGACCAGCTGAGTTTAGTTTGCAGGTTTTGTTGGAGCGGAGCCATCGCATCGGTAAGGTAGTACATACACATCATCGTAAATGATACGAGCACCAACACTATCCAGCGTGCCGACTTAGAATCGCGGAGCGAGGAAGAAATTTTTTCAGCCATAGAACTATTTGCTTAAAATGATTGTTTTACACGAAAAAAGAGGAAAATGACTATCTGCCATTTCAGGCAAACAATCATTATCCCCATCATACACAAATTGGTTTGTTCAAATCAATTGGCTGCAAATCTACTCAAAAAAAATCATTGAAGGGACGAAACTGCCAAAATTTCCGAATAAAAATACACAAATGTTTTCGGTACTATTTTTGACTGTTAGATGCTGTCGAAACTAAATGTTTCATTTTCTGAGACATGATAAAATCTCAGAATAATAATTAAAATTTGAAGATTCTCTGTACATTTATTTATTATATTTGTCAGGAAAAAGCATAGGAGGTATAAAATATGTCAGTAAACTATTCGGAACAATTGCACAATGTGCTGCTCTATAGCTCTCAGGAAGCAGAGCGTTTGGGGAATAATTACGTGGGGCCGGAGCATTTGCTATTGGGCATTTTGCGCAACGGACAGGGTAAGGCGATCGATGTGATGAATGGTGCACACGTGAACCTGCTAAAAGTGAAGCAAAGTATCGAAAGCCAGATCCGTACCGATTTGGAGCCGACAGGCGCTGATATTCCTTTACTCAAAAGTACCGAGCGGATCAAAAAGATTATGGAGCTTGAAACCCGCTCGTTATCGGCAGAAACTGCTGATACAGAACATTTGTTGCTTGCCATTTTAAAAGAGAAAAACAACCTGGCGGTGGATGTGCTTACAGCTGAAAATCTATCGTATGACCAGGTGAAAAATATGATTGAAGAACCAAAAGATATACGTATGAGCTCAGGATTTCAGGATGAAGATGATGACGACGAACTTCGCCGTCCGAAGAAAGGCGGCGCTGCCGCAGGTGCTAAACAATCGGATACTCCGGCTCTGGATACTTTCGGGACGGACATCACCAAAGCGGCACTCGAAAACCGCCTCGACCCGATTGTAGGTCGTGAAAAAGAAATTGAACGTTTGGCTCAGATTCTGAGTCGCCGTAAGAAAAATAACCCCGTGTTGATTGGTGATCCCGGTGTGGGAAAATCGGCCATCGTGGAAGGTTTGGCGCTACGCATTATTCAGCGTCGTGTTTCGCGCGTATTGTTCGACAAACGTGTGGTGTCGCTGGATATGGCTTCGATTGTAGCAGGTACAAAATACCGTGGGCAGTTTGAAGAACGTATCAAGGCTATTTTGAACGAATTACAGAAAAATCATGATGTGATTCTGTTTATTGATGAGATTCACACCATTGTAGGAGCTGGCGGTGCACCAGGTTCGCTGGATGCTGCCAATATGCTGAAACCTGCTTTGGCACGTGGCGAAATTCAATGTATTGGTGCTACCACACTGGACGAATATCGCCAGAGTATCGAAAAAGATGGAGCGTTGGAACGTCGTTTCCAAAAGGTAATGGTAGACCCAACTACAGCTGATGAAACCTTGCAGATTTTGCAGAATATTCAGGATCGGTATGAGATACATCACAATGTGCGCTACACACCGGATGCGATCAAAGCCTGCGTAACGCTGACCGATCGCTACATTACAGATCGTTGTTTCCCGGACAAAGCAATTGATGCGCTGGACGAAGCCGGATCGCGTGTACACATTGGTACGGTGTCGGTTCCTGCGGAAATTGAGCAACTGGAAAAGAAAATAGAAGAACTGAAAGGCGAAAAAATGAAAGTCCTTTCGGAACAAAAATACGAACTGGCCGGTCCTATCCGCGATCAGGAAAAGCAATTGCAGTATCAACTGGAAGATGCGATCCGTCGTTGGGAGGAAGAAGCGCAATTGCACCCCGAAACGGTAGACGAAGAGAAAGTGGCCGAAGTCGTGGCGATGATGTCGGGCATTCCCGTGCAGCGCATTGCACAAGCCGAAGGATTGAAACTTCGTCAGATGAAAGATGCGCTGGTGGGACGCGTAATCGGACAGGACGAAGCAGTAAACAAAATTGTGAAAGCTATTCAGCGTAACCGTATCGGCCTGAAAGACCCGAACAAACCGATTGGTTCGTTCATCTTCCTTGGTCCAACCGGTGTGGGTAAAACACACTTAGCAAAAATTCTGGCCGAGTTCATGTTTGATAGTGCAGACGCTTTGATTCGTGTTGATATGAGCGAATACATGGAGAAATTCAGTGTGTCGCGCCTGATTGGAGCGCCTCCGGGATATGTGGGTTACGAAGAAGGTGGACAGCTGACTGAAAAAGTACGTCGTAAACCGTACTCGATAGTATTACTTGATGAGATTGAAAAAGCGCATCCGGATGTATTTAACCTGCTGTTGCAGGTAATGGACGAAGGTCGTTTGACCGACAGTCTGGGTCGCCGTATTGATTTTAAAAATACCATCATTATCATGACTTCCAATGTGGGTACCCGTCAGTTGAAAGATTTTGGTAAAGGGGTAGGTTTTGGGGCTGTCACCTCTGAAAAAGAAACTACATTAAATTCTGACTTCTCACGTGGTGTCATTCAGAAAGCTTTGAATCGTTCGTTTGCACCGGAGTTCCTGAACCGCGTGGACGATGTGATTATGTTTGATCAGTTGGGCAAAGATTCCATCAAGTCGATTATCAGCCTGGAATTGCGTGGTTTGTTCGGACGTGTGACGAATATGGGCTACAAAATGGAGCTTAGCGAAGAGGCGAAAGACTTTATTGCCGAACGTGGGTACGATGTTCAGTTTGGTGCCCGTCCGCTGAAGCGTGCCATCCAACGTTATCTGGAAGATGAATTGGCCGATATTGTCTTAGGTGGCGAACTGGAAGTGGGAGATACCATTTTGATGGATCTGAACAAAGAAACCAGCGAAATCAAAGCCCGCATCGTGAAGCCTTCAACTCCTCTGGAAGATAATCAACCCAAAGAACTGGCTGAATAAATACAGATGTATAGATAACGAAAACTCCCTGACGCTTTTGTGTGTTAGGGAGTTTTTTTTGTATCAGATGTTTTTTTATTTGGTTTGAGGCTGAAATTAGTAAAATAGTATTAATTTTGACATATTAAACCCAATGCAATATGTCAGAAGAAATCATCAATAAATATCCATCCAAAAAGCAAATTATCAGTGTTGTAGGGCAGTTTATTATCTCCATGCTGGTTATCTGTCCGTTATCGTTCATCAACAAATATCTGAATTGGGGGTGGCTGGACTTTGTTTCAAAAGTTACTTTTGCCATATTACCCTTTTGGCTTATCAACAGAGAAAAAATCAGGTATGAGCAAAATTCATTCAGATTGACCAGGCCCCGGGTTGGCGTTTGGATTTATCCGCTGGTTTTTATAGCATCATTGACCATGATAATCGGTCTGAAAATTCCGTTAAATAACCTGATACCGATGAGTGATTATTTCAGGAACTTCTTCATCGCAAATATGGGGCACGTAAACACAGCCACGTTTATTCTTG
>JBJOOU010000189.1:0-40302 GCA_046051105.1 Bacteroidota bacterium | reverse complement strand
CGAATTCAAGTATTTATTTACATCTTTCTCTGAATGAAAAATTATTTACAACTCACTCTCACCGGTAAAAAATTATTTCCCATCTGGATTGCATTTTTGGTTTTATTTTTAGCACCCTACCCTTTTATGATCAGCAAACTGAAAGGATTTCAAACGGCAGCGGGCGATGAAACTGAAAAGTTCTATGCGCTAGTGTTTTATTACCTTTATCTTTTACCAGTTGTTATTGTTTTTTTCTGTTTTATTTTCTATGCTATCAAACTCATTATCAACAACACTGAATACAAAGATGAATTTCTAAAATTCGAAGGAAGTATCAAGGATTTTCTTATCACTATTACCGGCAACTTCCTATTAACAGTAATCACTTTTGGTATATACACCCCCTGGTTCACAAAAAAACTATATGATTATTTTGCGAGTAACACCAGTTACAAATCGCAAAGATTTAGATTTAAAGGGCATGGAACGGATTTATTCATGATTTACTTATTCTGGATTGCCATTCCATTCTTAATCCTTTTGTTCTTTTTGATTTTTGCTAAAGCTGTCAGCGAACTTGCTGGCGACCCGGAATCAATAATTGTAATAATGATTACTTACATTACAGTCATTGCCTATAACATCCTTCTAATTCCATTCACATATTATAGCTACAAATGGATCGTCAATTTTCAATACAAAGATTACAATATCCATTGGGAGACGCATTTCTGGAATTCAATTGCCTACCTTTTAGGTCAAGTACTACTTACGTTGATCACATTCGGGGTTTATTTCCCGGTGGCTTATCTCCGCATTTATCGCTATTTTGTACATCTTACCGTTGCACAATCCGAAAACAACAGAAAAACCTTTGGATATGATCTGGAGCCCAAAAGAGATTTTCTATTTATATGGAAACAAACATTGCTAATTGCCATCACTCTTGGCGTATATTTTCCATGGGCAGTAAGCAATATAAGTGTACACATTATTGGCAAAACTTATATCGAAGAATAACTTTAAGGGAACAACACAAACAATCACGCAAGGCTGGCATTTATACAATTGTCAGCCTTTTCTTTGATCCATAAGAATGTTCATCTCAACATCAGGAAGTTTCTTCTCCTCTAAAAATATCAAAACCCCACCATCAATAGATCAATTTCTGCAGGTCAGAACAAACCAAAGCTAGTAACTTTGCAACATTACTCGGGATTTTCTCATAACATTAAACACATTAAAATGAAACAAATCTTTTCAGCTCTGAGCTTTTGCTTATTAATTATTTTATTATGCTCATGGAACAATAAACCTATCAAGTTATTTCTGATCGGCGACTCCACTATGGCCGACAAAACACCGATTGAAGGTAACCCTGAACGTGGTTGGGGAATGGTACTTCCCTCCTGTTTCAACAACAGGGTAATCATTGAAAACCATGCAAGAAATGGGCGTAGCTCCCGTACTTTTATCGAAGAAGGGCGTTGGGATTTTGTTATCAAGAGAGTAAGCGTAGGTGATTATGTTGTCATTCAATTTGGTCACAATGACGAAGTGAAAGAAAAGAAATCATTTACAACGCAGGAAGATTTCAAAAAGAATTTTGAACGAATGGTTACGGAAGTGAGGGCAAAAGGCGCAAATCCTATTTTATGCACATCGGTTGCCCGCAGAAAATTTGATTCCATCAGCGGAGATTTGGTTGATACACATCCGATTTACCCCAACATCATTCGTCAGGTTGCAAATGAAATGAATGTTCCATTAATTGATATGCAGCGCAAAAGCGAAGAAGTCCTTAAATCATACGGGCCAGAAAAGTCGAAGCATTTGTTTATGAACATTGAACCAGGTATTTGGAAAGAAGTTCCCAAAGGCAAAACCGACAATACGCACTTTGTAGAGACAGGAGCGCTGGAAATGGCAAAATGTTTTGTAACCGGACTTCAGGAACTAAACATTAAACCGCTAACAAAAAATCTCAAGAAACCTAAGGACGTAAAACTTCAGTTAACCACCCAAGTCCGTGGAATTGAAGAAATCAAACCACTTACTACTCAATAAACCACACTTATATTCAACAAAAAAGACTCACCAATAACTGATGAGTCTTTTTTTTCTTTAAGTCCCCTTCAGGGGACTTAGGGGTCTAGTCTTCCAACAAGATTTCCATGATAGTACAAGCCGCTTTCGCTACCGGGCTACCAGGGCCAAAGATAGCTGCAACGCCTGCTTTGTACAGATAATCATAATCCTGAGCAGGAATTACACCACCGGCGATAACAATAATGTCTTCGCGACCGAGTTTTTTCAGCTCTTCGATTACCTGTGGAACCAGTGTTTTGTGACCGGCAGCCAACGAAGATACACCCATTACGTGTACGTCGTTTTCTACAGCCTGTTTAGCAGCTTCAGCAGGAGTTTGGAACAAGGGTCCCATGTCCACGTCGAATCCACAGTCGGCATATCCGGTGGCAACTACTTTAGCACCACGGTCGTGTCCGTCCTGACCCATTTTAGCGATCATGATACGTGGGCGACGACCTTCTTTTTGTGCAAACTGCTCAGTAAGCTCACAAGCTTTGATAAAGTTTGCATCGTTTTTAGTTTCTGATGAATACACGCCTGAAATAGTTCTGATGGTTGCTTTATAACGACCGCATACAGCTTCGCATGCGTCAGAGATTTCACCCAAAGATGCACGAACGCGAGCTGCTTCAACAGCCAGTTCCAGCAAGTTGCCTTCGCCTGTTTTTGCACATTCGGTAATGGCTGCCAACGCCTTTTGTACATCGGCTTCGTTACGGTTTGCACGCAATTGGTTCAAACGTTCGATTTGTTGTAGACGAACAGCTGTGTTGTCTACTTCCAGAATATCGATTGGATCTTCTTTTTCCAAACGATATTGGTTTACACCCACGATCACCTGATTTCCAGAGTCGATACGTGCCTGTGTACGTGCAGCAGCTTCTTCGATACGCATTTTAGGAATACCGGTTTCGATAGCAGCAGCCATACCACCCAGTTTTTCTACTTCTTCGATCAACGCCCATGCTTTTTCAGCCAGTTCGTTGGTCAACGATTCTACGTAGTAAGAGCCTGCCCATGGATCCACCTCGCGGCAGATTTCAGTTTCCTGTTGGATATAAATCTGCGTATTACGAGCGATACGTGCAGAGAAGTCAGTTGGCAATGCAATTGCTTCGTCCAACGCATTGGTGTGCAATGATTGAGTGTGACCCAAAGCAGCACCCATCGCTTCGATACAGGTACGACCCACGTTGTTGAATGGATCCTGCTCAGTCAACGACCAACCTGAAGTTTGCGAGTGTGTACGCAAAGCCAACGATTTTGGGTTTTTAGGGTTGAATTGTTTTACGATTTTCGCCCAAAGTAAACGTGCAGCACGCATTTTAGCGATTTCCATAAAGTGATTCATACCAATTGCCCAGAAGAATGACAAGCGTGGAGCAAATGAGTCGATATCCATACCTGCATTTACACCGGCACGAAGGTATTCAAGACCGTCGGCAAGGGTATAAGCCAACTCGATATCAGCGGTTGCACCTGCTTCCTGCATGTGGTAACCCGAGATAGAGATAGAGTTGAACTTAGGCATGTTTTTAGAAGTATATTCGAAGATATCAGCAATAATCTTCATTGAGAATTTAGGTGGATAAATATAGGTATTACGCACCATGAATTCTTTCAAAATATCGTTTTGGATAGTTCCGGCCATTTCTTCCAGTTTAGCACCTTGCTCCAAACCGGCGTTAATATAAAACGCCAATACTGGAAGTACAGCACCGTTCATGGTCATAGAAACGGACATTTTGTTCAATGGAATTCCGTCGAACAATACTTTCATATCCTCGATAGAACAGATAGATACACCCGCTTTACCCACGTCACCTACCACGCGATCGTGATCGGCATCGTATCCACGGTGTGTAGCTAAGTCGAATGCTACCGAAAGACCTTTCTGACCAGCAGCAAGGTTACGACGATAGAATGCATTTGATTCTTCTGCAGTAGAAAAACCTGCATACTGACGGATTGTCCATGGTTGCATAGCGTACATTACACTATAAGGACCACGTAAATAAGGAGCTACACCGGCAGCATAGTTCAAATGCTCCATGCCTTCCAGGTCAGCTTTTGTATAAACTGGCTTCACCGGAATCAACTCGGCAGTCAGCCAATTGCTATCAACCTCAGGAGCGGTTGCAGCAGCTACGTTTTTGATATCTATATCTTTGAAATTTGGTTTCATGCTTAGTTGATTTTTAAAAGTGAGTTAAACGTTTTCAGTGTTTCCAATACATTGGTTTTTACATTTACAAAATGTTCGATACCAATTGCTTTTAAATCATCAGTACAAGCAGGAGCACCAGCTACCACGAAGATTTGTTTTCCGTCGATAGCTTTGAATGCTGCGGGAGCAAGTTCAGCATATTCGTCGTCGCTTGAACAAAGAACGATGATATCGGCACCAGCAGCCTGAGCAGCAGCAACACCCTCTTCAACAGTTGCAAAACCTAGGTTATCAACTACTTCATAACCAGCACAAGCAAAGAAGTTGCAAGAGAACTGAGCACGAGCTAAACGCATTGCCAAATTACCGATGGTCAACATAAACGCTTTTGGACGTTTAGCAGCAGCTTCGGTAGCAAAACGCAATGTTTCAAATTCTTCAGCACCACGAGTTGGTAATAATTTTTCAATTGAACCTTTAGTACAACCGCAGTCTGCAGTAGAAGAAGTTTCCACTTTTGCAGCAGCTACTTCAGTAAAATTAGGAAACTGGTTAGTACCTAACAAGATTTCGCGACGGCTTGATACGTTTTTCAAACGAGCTTTAGCTGTAGCTTTAACAGCCTGTTGAACAGTACCAGCTACGACAGCAGCATAGAAACCACCATTTTCTTCTACTTCAAGGAACAACTTCCAAGCTTGTTCAGCAATGTTGTTGGTCAATGTTTCGATATAATAAGAACCAGCAGCAGGGTCAACTACTTTGTCGAAATGAGATTCTTCTTTCAACAACAATTGTTGGTTGCGGGCAATACGTTCTGAGAATTCATCTGATGTTTTGTAAGTAACGTCATATGGCAATACAGTAAGTGAGTTTACACCACCCAGCGTAGCGCTCATTGCTTCAGTTTGAGTACGAAGCATATTTACGTTAGCATCGAAAATTGTTTTATTGAAAGTAGAAGTTTCAGCATGAATGCGCATTTTAGCAGCACATTTGCAAATACCTTCTACAGTATTTTTACAGTCAGGAACACGACATTCTGGTTGATAAGCGTCTACGATTTTAGCCCACAATAAACGAGCAGCACGGAATTTTGCAATTTCCATGAAGTAGTTACCACCTACACCAAATTGAAATTTAATTTTTTTAGCAGCCAAAGCAGTGTCAACACCAGCTTCGATCATTGAAGAAAGATATTCGTTACCCCAAGCCAATGCATAGCCCAATTCCTGAGCTACATATGCACCTGCATTGCTAAGTACACTTGCATTTACATATACTACACGGTAGAAAGGCAGAGCTGAAGTAGCTTCGATTAATGCTTTACCAGTAGCAATAACATCTTCTTTGGTCATTTCTTTTCCAATTTGCAACATGCGCAGGAATGGATCGAAACAAATTGAACCCTGAAGTTTTTTTACATCGTAACCTTTTGATGTAAAGTAATCTGAAAGAATAGTTCCAAATTGAACAGCCGATTTTACGCTGATACGGAAATTTAATTCCACACAGTCTGCAGCAATTCCTTCCAATAAAGTGGCCAACGTTTCAGCTGACACTTCATGAGTTTTCAAAACAAAACCAAGTGAGTTTACACCTTTATTCAGAACTTCCAATGCTTTTGCGTTAGCTTCTTTAGCCGAATCAACAGTGATGTCTTGACGAACATACCATTCATTGTCAGCTTTTGTACCACGTACAAAAGGGAAAACTCCCGGAGCAGCATCCTTTGTTTGTAATGCTTCAATGTCTTCTGCACGATAGAAAGGCAATACACTGAAACCTTCATTGGTTTTCCAAACGAGCTTTTTGTTAAAGTCAGCTCCTTTGAGGTCGGCTGTGATTTTATCCATCCATTGCTGTGTGCTAACGGCGGGGAAATCAGCCAATAAATTCAATTTTTTTTCTGCCATAATATATGTTTGTTATCGAAATTTCTAAGCGAGTGCAAAATTACTACATTCTTTCGGGTTAGAAGAATTTTTTTGCAAGTAATTAAAGAAATATTTCGGTAATTGAAATGCATAAACATTTGATACCATCGATTTGTTATTTTTTCATCACAAATACCCCTCTCAAATCAAAAACCATGATAAAATCATTAAAGAAAGAACAATTTCTCCCGATAAACATCCACGAAGCCTGGGATTTCTTTGCTACCCCAATAAATCTCAACGCTATCACACCTAGTGATCTTACTTTTGAATTTTTATCAGACACTCCAGACAAGATGTATGAAGGCCTGTTCATTGCCTACCGACTAAAACCGATTTTCAACATACCAGTAAATTGGTACACAGAAATCACGCACATCAAAGAACATGAATATTTTATAGATGAACAACGATCAGGCCCGTATAAATTATGGCATCACGAGCATCATTTTAAACAAGTGGAAAATGGCACCTTAATGACGGACATACTATATTATGATATAGGCAAAGGCTTCATCGGAAATTTAGCAGGTGCTTTATTAATAGATGCCAAAATAAAATCTATATTCAATTATCGATTCATCACACTGAAAGAGCATTTTTCAGCAATATATTAGCACTAAAACACACAGATCTTAAAAACCTTAGTATCTTTACAGCACATTTGTTTCAATTTTCAACAAACACAACATGACAAAACTTCTAAAATTCCTTTTTTTGTTTATTACAGGTATAATACTTCTGTATATTTACATGCCAACGATCAACTTTGGATTTACAGGCTTGGCTGCATTGCTGATATTCCTGGCCATAGGATGGACATTATTAAACAATCCATTTACCTTAATTCAAGGACACAATAATGCTCCAACAATCAAACTGAATAAACTTAGCAAAGTCCCTCTTATTTTAATTACTATTACCATTATCTACATGACAATCGTGCCAGCCATTACGGGATGGCCCATTTTTCATTCGGAACGCTACCGCAATTTGATTGGAGATGTAAAACCTGAAGCTAACCTCTCCACCCACATGTTACCCATTTCGCTGGATAGAATCCGCGTTGTTGACCAAGCGCTTGCCGAGTTGCTTGGCGACAAAGTGCTTGGGTCACAATCTGCCCTGGGCAGCCAGGTTACTTTAGGCACTTTCAATATACAAAAAGTCAATAACGACCTGTACTGGGTAGCACCATTATTACATTCAGGTTTTTTTAAATGGCGAAAAAACACAGAGGGAACCAATGGCTACGTAATGGTAAATGCCTGCAACGAACGCGACGTAAAATTAGTACAGGACATTAATGGCAAAAAAATATTCATCAAATATCAACCCGAAGCCTATTTTAGCGACAATTTGAAACGTCATCTCTACTTCAACGGATACTGGGCAACCGGCCTTACCGATTATAGTTTTGAAATCGATGACAATGGAACACCTTATTGGGTAGTTACACGCTACAAAAAAACAATCGGCTTCAATGGTGAAGATGCACAAGGTATAGTTGTATTAAACGCACAAACCGGCGAAATAAAAGATTACAACATTAGTAATGCACCAGCATGGATTGACAGAATACAACCGGGCAATTTCATTGAAAAACAGCTCAACGACTGGGGCGAATACGTAAAGGGATACTGGAATTTTTCCAATGAAGGCAAACTTCAGATCACGGAAGATGCTACTTTGGTATACGGCGAAGACAACAAAGCATATTGGTATACAGGCCTTACATCGGTTGGAGCAGACGAATCGACAGTTGGCTTTGTATTGGTCGACACCCGAACTAAAAAAACCGTATGGTACAAACAAAGCGGGGCCACTGAATATGCCGCACAAAACTCAGCCAAAGGAAAAGTACAGGAAAAAGGATACTCCGCATCACAGCCGATACCTTACAACATAAACAACATCCCTACCTACGTAATGACACTTAAAGATCAGGGTGGATTAGTAAAAATGTATGCAATGGTCGCTATCGAAGACTATACCATTGTAGGTGTCGGCAACACTCTAAGAGAAACACTCATGGCTTATAAAAACGCATTCAACCAAAGTGGGAACAAGATATCTACTAAAAGTAAAACGATAAAGAACCTGGTAAAATCGATTATCACCCGAATAAATGGCGATGTAAAGAACGGCAACACCTACTATTATTTCAGTTTAAAAGGTGAAAATAGAATATTTATTGGCTCTTCACAAATATCAAATGACTTTCCGATAACCAATATTGGCGACAGTGTATATATTACCTTCGAAAATGACAATCAGGATGTAACTGATGTTTCAACATTTACCAACAAAAATATACGCACAAACAACAAAACAACTTCAGCTAAATAAAGCATATGCGACTACTCCCCTCATTCTTCGAAATCAACTGGCTGGCAGTACTCGTTTCAGTCATCATCTCTTTTGCACTGGGCGCTCTTTGGCATTCGGTGCTATTCAAAAAAGCATGGATGGAGGATTCTGGTACCAAATACAATTCACAAAACCACGGGAAGCCCCTCATTATATTTGGAGCATCAGCCATACTTCACATCATCATGGTCATCACATTAGCAATGTTCATTGGTCATCATACCAACTTTTTGGGCGGAGCATTAAAAGGGTTGTTTATTGGAATTGCATGGATTAGCACCAGCATAGGAGTCACATATATTTTTGCAGGCCGAACTTTTCGACTATTTTTGATAGATGCAGGTTTTTACATTGTATTTTTCATAATTGCTGGAATGATAATTGGCGGATGGCATTAAGGAGCCAACAGCACACACAAACTGCCATAAAAAAGCAGTTTCCGCGAGCAGAATCATATAAAAACAAAAAACAGTCTTTTCACACCATCAAACCAAAACAAACAAAACACTATAAAACAGAATATTACACACAATAGCGTTTACACAAATAAAAATAATTCGAAAACTCTTTGCTTAATATTTGTGTGATTACAAACTTATTTGTATGTTTGCAATACAAAAAAAAACATTGCCGAAAAAAACACCTTTTTTTTTGTTTTTTCAGCAATAAGTCGATTCTTTGAAATACGATTATATTAGTCTCAATTTTTTTCAAGACAATAGACAAATTAGCCAAACAATTTTGCACCTCATTTGTTTATTAAGCAAACACTAAAAAGAAGATTCACTATCACTATACTAACAATTAAAATTACAAGATTATGAGACACGAAAATGAAAAAATTATTCTAAGCGAACTTCACGAAAATCTTAGAAAATTAATGGTTGTACCTTCTTATCAGGTTGGAGATTACACTTTTGATGTAGAAAAAAGAACACTTACTATCGGAAGCGAATCAGTAAAACTTACAAGAAAAGAGTCATACCTATTCGTTTTATTTGCAGCAAACATCAACAACTTCCTTGAAAGAAAAGAAATGTTGGTTACCATCTGGATGGAAGACACTTACTACAATTCAAGAAGCATGGATGTTTACATCTGCAAACTTCGTAAACTATTGAGCAAAGACCAAAAAATTACCATCATCAATATCCATGGTAAAGGCTACAGAATGATCGTTAGCAATAACTAATCCTTCTGACACGACATTAAATACAAAGCTCCACTCTGAATAAGGGTGGAGCTTTTTTATTTATAAAAGATTGTATATAAAAAAACGGTATCCTGTTTCGCAACAGGATACCGCACAAGGTATAAAAAAAAGACATCTAATAAAATTCCAAATTATTGCTGGCGAGCCACCTCACCATGATGCGCAAGGTCAAGCCCCACAGTTTGTTCCAATTCCGTTACACGCACCGGAACAAATTTATTGATTGCTTTGAACAATAAAATAGTAAAACCAAAGCCGTATGTGGTTGCCAACAATATAGCAACTATTTCTTTTACAAGCAGCATCACACTTCCTCCAAAAAACATCCCATTTGGCACAGCAGGGTTTATGGTATTATTAGCAAATAACCCCAAACAAATGGTTCCGATCACACCGCCCATACCATGAACGCCCCACACATCAAGTGCATCATCCCATCCTTTATGTTCTTTCAGCTTCACTGCCATAAAACATCCAACAGCTGCGATCACTCCAATTATTGCCGATGAATAAATATCAACATAGCCGGCTGCTGGTGTAATGGTAGCCAAACCTGCCACTGCACCCGTCATCAACCCAATAAAAGTTGGCTTCTTATGCCCCGTATTCCATTCAATAAGCAACCAGGTTACTGCTGCAAACGAAGCCGCTGTGTCAGTATTTAAAAAAGCAGAAATCGTAACTGAATTAACTGCCAGTTCACTTCCGGCATTAAACCCGTACCACCCGAACCACAATAAGGCTGTGCCAATGGCAACCAAAGGTATATTATTCGGATCGTTTTTCTCCTGACGGCGACCTACGAAAAATACCGATGCCAATGCTGCAAAACCGGCTGTAGCATGCACTGTAATACCTCCGGCAAAATCTAAAACACCCCATTCAGCTAAAATTCCACCGCCCCAAACCATGTGAACAAATGGATAATAAACAAATATTTGCCACAGTACCAAAAAGATAACATAAGATCTGAACGATACACGATTAATAAATGCACCAGTAATAAGCGCAGGGGTAATGATGGCAAACATCATTTGATAAGCAATAAAAATGTATTCAGGAAATGGCTTATCAGCCGAATACAAGGTAGAAGGAGTTATTCCGTGATAAAATGCTTTGTTCAAATTTCCAAAGACTCCAAAAAAGTCTGTTCCATCGTGCATATTGCCACTAAAACAAACTGAATAACCAAATGCAAACCAAAGCACGGTGGTGATACCCATCGAAACAAAACTTTGCATCATAATACTAAGAATATTCTTCTTACAGCCTAAACCTCCATAAAAAAAGGCTAATCCGGGCGTCATGAGCATGACGAGGCTGGTGGCCAGGATCATAAACGTGGTCAATCCTACATCTAACATATTGGTGTTTTTTAGTTTGGGTGCAAAAGTACACAAAAATGTCGGATTTAAGATTCAAGAAAACACCAATTTTGATACATAAATGTCATTTTTATGATTTTACACCTCCAACAATAGCAATATGACAGTAATTACACTAAACAAAACACAAAACACAATACAAAACAACAGACACAAAAGGCTCATTCTGTCATTTTTCAATCAAATAGTCAAAACAAGTGATTTTTAAAGAATACGCGAGATTACTTTACGAATCGTAGAGTTTTAAAATGATCACCAAACTTCAAACGAACTACATATACGCCTTTTGTCAGGCCAGAAATATCAATTTTACAGCCACTTTGTTGCGACAACATGACAATTTGTGGTTGTGCTTTCATATCCAAAACCACCACCCTATCACACATTCCTGCAAAATTCAGTTCAAATCCAGTTCCGTTTGCAAGCATTTTCCCCTCCACTCTTTCACTAACAAATCCTCCGGGATGAACATCAGTAGTTGCACCCGTTGCCAATTGCAACCTATCCCATATTTGATTACACAACTGCGGAGCAATATCGGCAGCAGGAGAACCGGGTTGATTCCCCATTCTCACCACCACCAATCCCTGAGAGGGCGACACACTTACAATTTGGCCATTTTTACCCAGCCCGGCAAACATATCAGCCGGAGCAGAAGATGCATACGAACCCTGAAAAACAAACTGCGTAGTGGGCAACATATAACTTGATTTTCCATTGAGCCACCACAAATAACCATAAGACAGATTCAAACTCTGTGAAGTACTAGTCAGAGCGCGGACATAAGCCGTATCCACCAACAAGGGCTCGCCATTCCATTTAAAATGATCTTGTGCCAAAAGTCCAAAACGCGCCATACTCCTGGCCGTACTAAAAAACACATTATCGTCGCCCGACATGAACCACAGCCCGGTCATTCCGGTTTTTGCCTTTAACTTCGACTGAGTGTATAGATTAATATTTTGCGAACAAGCTTTTTCAATCACACTTTCCAACAAGGTGTAGGGCGCATTATGATAAGCCCATCTTGTACCAGCATCAGCTTTATATTGTAAACACGAGCGAGATGTACAATGATTATCCACTACACCATCATCCAAACCGGAAGTCATCGTCAACTGGTGACGAATAGTAACTTTCGATTCCTGCGTCAATGTACAGGAAGTCCAACCGACACCCAGATATTTAGATGTAAGATCATTAATAGAAAGGAAACCATCTTCAGCCGCTTTACCTACCAAAAATGAAGTCAGTGTTTTCCCAGCCGAAGCCCAATACCAGACACTATCCGCAGTAAATGAGCCAAAATATTTTTCAAGTACTATTTTCCCATCTTTCAATACAATAAAAGCTTTCGTATTCTCGCCTTCAAGGAAGCGATATAATGAGTCAACATAATTCATTTTCCAGCCCAGCGATTCGGGCGATTTCGTTTCCCAGGTAGCAGAAACTGTAGCGGGAGGATAATACAAAGTTTGTCCATCAAGCTTTACAAGCACAATCAACATAAGCAATAAACCCAAAATTCTCTTCATAATATATTCTATTTTGCTTTATACTAATCTTTGACCAAAATACTGAAAAGAAGTTTAAATCGCCAACAAACAGATCATTAAAATGATATTTATTTTTAAAAAACGCACACAAGAGACTCAAATCACATTGTCAATCAAATAATTATTCTTATCTTTGCACCCGCTTTATTAAAACAAAATACAAACAACTAAAAAGCTAATTAACAGTATGTTAAACCATTATGAAACCGTTTTCATTTTAACTCCCGTTTTGTCTGATGTTCAGATGAAGGAAGCGGTAGAAAAATTCAAAGCCATTTTAGTAGAAAATGGTGCGACTATTACCAATGAGGAAAATTGGGGATTGCGCAAACTTGCTTATCCAATCCAAAAGAAATCTACTGGTTTTTATTCGTTGCTACAGTTCGACGCAGAACCAACAGTAATCGCTACTCTGGAAACTCAATTCCGTCGCGATGAACGTGTATTGCGCTTCTTAACGTTCCGTTTGGACAAATATGCATTTGAGTATGCAGAGAAAAGAAAAGGTGTTAAATCTAAAGAAGTAAAGGAGAACTAAAACATGGCAGCAAATAACGGAGATATCAGATATTTAACTCCTCCATCAGTAGACGTAAAAAAGAAAAAATATTGTCGTTTCAAAAAGAGCGGGATCAAATATATCGACTATAAAGATCCTGAGTTTTTGAAAAAATTCCTGAACGAGCAGGGAAAAATCCTTCCTCGTCGTCTTACCGGTACTTCGTTGAAATATCAACGTAAAGTAGCTCAAGCAGTAAAAAGAGCACGCCACATCGCGTTGCTTCCTTATGTAACCGATATGATGAAATAATTAAGAAGGAGGAAAAAGTATGGAAATTATATTGAAAGAAGATGTAATCAACTTAGGTTACAAAGGCGATATCGTTAAGGTTAAAGATGGTTACGGACGTAACTTCCTGATCCCAACAAAAAAAGCTATCCTTGCTACTGCATCAGCTAAAAAAATGTTGGCAGAAGACCTTAAACAACGTGCTCACAAATTGGAGCGTCTTAAAAATGAAGCTATCGAACTGGCTGAAAAAGTAAAAGACCTGACACTTACTGTAGGAGCTAAAACCAGCACAACTGGTAAAATCTTCGGTGCAGTTGGTCCAATCCAGATTGCTGATGCATTTGAAAAAGCAGGTTACACAGTTGACCGCAAAGTAATTGTACTTAAAGATGCCGTAAAAGAAATCGGCTCATACAAAGCTACATTGAAACTCCACAAAGAAGTAACTGTAGAAGTTGCATTTGAGGTGGTAGCTGAATAAGTTTTCAATTCAAAATCAATGATAAAGCCTGATAAACAACTAGTTTATCAGGCTTTTTTCATTGATCTATACACACAAAAAAAGACTGCAACCTAAAAGTCACAGTCTTTATTTTTGATAGAAATATATTTATTTCAACTTCTTAGAGATCAGGTTATCTACCGAGAATTTTCCACTACCACCAATAAGGGCTACCAGAGCCAAACCTACTACCAATACGAAATATTCAAGACCTTCGCCTTTCTGCATTCCAAACCAGTTCATAAAGAATCCGTTGGCCGCATGTCCGCCCAAAATGGCAGCACCAGCCATTGTTAACCCTACCGAAAATGCCATAAAACGGGTTCCTGCACCCAGAATAAGTCCGATTGACCCAACAAACTCGGCTAAAATCACCAATAATGCGATGATATAAGGCAGACCTGTGGAATGTAAAAACTCAAGTGTAGCCGAAAAACCATACCCACCAAATGAGCCTAATACTTTTTGCATACCGTGAGGTAAAACTACGATACCTACTGCTACACGAGCTACTAATAATGACCAGGAAGCCTGATCTGTTGCTAAAAATTGTTTAATTGCTTTCATAATTCTTGTTTTTAAAATTTTTATCGAAGTCTGTTGACTTCATTGTTACTCTATTTGTTTATATATTGATTTATTTCATTGGAATTTCCATGGCAAGTACCTTGGCAGTGGTTGTAGCTTTTACTTTTATGGTCTCTGCTTCACTAACTCCGATTCCGTCTCTTCGACTAAGCGATTCGTTAGCAATTTCCACCTCTCCTTCAACTACAACAAAGTAAACTCCGTTCGACTTGTCTTTCAGTTCGTAAGCTCCCTCCCAGCCTGCCGATAAATCAGCTAAATGAAACCAGGCATTCTGATGTATCCAAACGCCCTGATCATCCGGATTGGGTGAAAGTATTTGATAGAATTCATCTTTCTTCGCCACATCTGCCAGCGAAATCTGATCGTAACGCGGTTTTACATTGCGCTTGTTGGGAAACACCCAAATCTGGAACAGTTCGAGCGGAATGGTTTTATCATGATTAAACTCACTGTGGAAGATGCCGGTACCGGCACTCATCACCTGAATTTCTCCGGCGGTGATTGTTCCATGGTTACCCATACTGTCCTTGTGCTCTACGGTTCCGCTGGTGGGAATGGTGATAATTTCCATATTATCGTGAGGGTGGGTACCAAAACCCATACCTGCAGCAATCCAGTCGTCATTGATAACCCGAAGCGCGCCAAACTGTATCCTCTCAGGATTATAATAGTTGGCAAAGCTAAAGGTATGGTGCGTATTCAGCCAACCATGATTGGCGTGTCCACGACTTTCTGATTTATGTATAATCGTTTTCATATCAATTTTGCTTTTATGTTGATATGACAAAGGTACGGTGACTAAAGCCCGTTCGAAATAACAAAATCAGGTGAAGGATTGCAAAAATCAGGACTGACGAGCAATAGTTCTAAATTCGGAGGGTGTTTGTCCGGTTATTTTTTTGAAGAAATTACTGAAATGCGCTGATTCATCGAAGCCCAGCTCGTAGGATAACTCTTTACTGCTCACATTACTAAACAACAATGATCGCTTTGCTTCGGTAATCAGCTTACTTTGAATATGCTCTTTGGCCGATTTGCCGGTCAGGTTTTTCACTGTTTTATTGAGATAGTCGGCGGTAACAGCCAGCTCGTCGGCATAATCGGAAACCATATGCGCACTGGCAAATTTTTTATTCAATAGCTGCTTGAACGATCGCAACAAATGATTGCTGGTTTCCAATAATTGTGGATTATTACTTTTCCGCAGCGAACAATGGTTATTGCTCTGAATCAGAAAAAGCTTTACCAATGCCCCTACCGCTTCTAAAGTATAGGATTCCAATGCTTGCGAAAAATGAAACATTTGCTCTACCAAACTGATATATACCGGCAAATCCCTGTCGTTAATAGGCAGTGGGGGCGATTGCCCGTAATCATTGAACAAATAAATGTCGTTGATCATTTTATCAGGAATAGAATTCGATATCAGGAAATGATCGGTATAGGTAATCACCCAGCCTTTGGGTTCAGCAGTAAAGATAACCTGATGCATTTGCCCGGGCATAATAAAATAAATGGTTCCGTCCTGAATGCTGTATTCCGTAAAATCAACGAAATGCGTCCCCTGCCCTTTTTCGATAAAAAGAATGGTATAATAATCATGACGATGTGGTACATCGGCCGCTCCATTCGATTTACGATACAGTTCATCAATCCGCTTTAGCGCAAAATCGCTATGATTCACAGCACTTTCAGCAAAAGTATAAGTTTTAATATCTTTATGTGACAATGTCATACTTATGTAATGTATATATATTAGCGGAATCCAATTAAACTCATTATATTGTCTTTAGTCTGTGTATAAACAACCAAATGACATTCTTAGTTTTAAAAAAAACAGAATATGAATAAACTTCTACTCTTAATCATGCTGACAGGCTCGAGCCTAAGCATCAAAGCTCAGTACAACGATCCTGCAATTCCGAAACCCTCTAATGGATATGGTGCAGATGGTAATCATACAATACAGGTTATTACTTTCAGCAATCCTAATTTCACCAACAAGAATATTGAAATCTACTATCCGGGAGACCTTACAACAAAAGTACCTACAATTTTTTACAGTCATGCCTACGGGGGAAACATTTCGGCTAATATTAGCGGAATGCTCAACTTTGTTGCCCGTAAAGGGTATGCCATCGTTTATGTGCCCTATCAAACCACAGGCGTAACGGTACAGGACAGATACACAAATTTGCTACAAGGTTTTCGACTGGCAGCCCGAACTTACCCCAACATTATCGACACTACCTGGGTTGGATTTATGGGACATTCCTTTGGCGGTGGGGCTTCGTTCGGGCTGGCTTATACCTGTTTCACCGAAAACAATTGGGGAGTAAACGGCCGTTTTATTTATGCATTGGCACAATGGTATTCTTACAATATTTCGCAGGACAATCTGAAAAACTTCCCCACAAACACGAAACTGCTTACCGAAATATTCGACGACGACACCACCAACGACCACCGGATGGCCATTGACATTTTTCGAAACATATCGATCCCTGAAGCCGACAAAGACTTTATTTGCCTAAAGTCCGATACCATCAATAATTATATTTATCTGGCAGATCATGTTGTTCCGAATACTTCGGCTGCATTTAATGCATTGGATTATTATGCCTATTATCGATTTATCGATGCACTTTGCGATTATACTTTCAACAATAATCCCGATGGGAAATTAGTAGCACTCGGACATGGCAGTACCGAACAAATAACCATGCCCGGAAGCCTAAAACCGCTTGCTGAAACGCTCGCTCCTACCCCCAAATATGAAGAAAGTAAATACTTATTCCCGTGTGACGACACCCAAAATTTGAGACAGAGTTACTGCACTCCTACTACTGATTTGCATTCAACAGCGATTGAAAATAGTGTGCCGATATTTGGATACAATCAACAGGAAAATTCGATAGTGCTAAAAGAAGAATTTTCCGGGAAAGCGATCAACATCTACAATCTTCAGGGCGAAAAAGTAGCTATATTTTACGGAAAAAAGTACGCTGGCACTAACCTGAAACTTCCCAAAATTTCCGCCGGATTATATATTATTTTATGCGAAAACTCTTGTTCGAAGTTCATCCGATTCTAAGAACAAACAGATATACTATCAACTCCCGAATGCAGCATTTTCTGTGTATTCGGGAGTTTTTTTATGATCCTGATTTTTCTTCAAAAACTGTGTGCGAACACGGAATTAGAGAAAAAAATCCGCAAACATATCTAAAAAACAAGCCCCCATTTGCACAAAAAATGTCAAAACGAGCAAAAAACCATCATTTTTTCCTGTAAAATATCAATTTTTCCACTTGGTCGACCAATTTTATTCTCTACATTTGCATCGTTTTATTAACGAATAAACGATTTTTCGCCCCAAAGAGAAAAATTCAACAAGTATAAATCACTTATCGGGGAACGGAAAATTAATCAAAACAAAGAATCATTTTTCAGGAATAAATATACATTTGCATAGATGTATGCGGCTCGAATTTAGCAGCCAGTTTCACACTCTATGCCTTTAGTCTGTTTTTTAAAACTAAAATCACAATATCGTGAACGAAACATTGCATCATCCCGCCGTAACTTTGCGGGCGAGAGTGGAAGAATTCACCGGTGTGACAATCAGTCATTGTTATCAATGCGGCAAATGCAGTGCCGGTTGTCCGCTGAACGAAGACATGGATCTCATGCCTAATCAGGTCTTGCGTGTGCTACAGGCAGAACTGCCGGGCTACGAAGACAAAGTGCTTGGCTCCACTGCCATTTGGCTATGCCTGGCTTGCGACACCTGCTACAGTCGCTGTCCACAGGAAATAGCACTTTCCAAAGTAATGGATTTTCTGCGTCAGGAATCCATCCGACAAAACAAAGTAAACCCGAAAGCAAAAGACATTCTGAAATTTCATCAGGCTTTTCTGAACTCCGTAAAGATGAATGGCAAACTCCATGAAGTGGGGCTCACCATCGATTACAAAATGCGGTCGTTAAATCTGATGCAGGATGTACTTCTAGCTCCCCAAATGCTGGCCAAAGGAAAACTGGCCATGTTCCCTCATAAAGTACAAAACACCAAAGCGATTGCTGAGATTTTCAAAAAAATCTTAGCCCCCTAAATCCCCCACAGGGGGACTTTTTCGGAGAAACATCAAAAATCATGTTTCTTTCGGCTGATGGTATATTTCATTTATTTCAAATCTTCAAAAAAATGTCGATAAAGAATAACAATACAGGTCTTTCCAGCTCCCTTTCGGGGGATTTAGGGGGCCACCGAATTGGATATTATCCGGGATGTTCGTTGGAAGGCTCGAGCAAGGAATACAACGACTCGTTGTTTGCGGTGGCGCAAATATGTGGCGTAACCCTCGAAACAATTAAAGACTGGAACTGCTGTGGAGCTTCGGCGGCACATAACCTGAACCACGATCTGGCACTTTCGTTGCCCGCACGTACATTGGCACTGGCAGGAGCTCAGAGTTTTGAAGAAGTGGTAGTGCCTTGCGCTGCCTGCTTCAGCCGACTGGCCGGAACTCAAAACGAAATAAGCGGAAACATGGCACTGAAAACCAAAATTGAAAACTACATCGACCTGAAACTGGAAAAAGACGTGAAGATACTCACCGTTTTCGAGTTTCTGCAAAAATATATTTTCCCGGTAGCCGATCAGCACATCAAGTACAAACTGAACCAGAAATCGGCATGTTATTATGGCTGTCTGTACACCCGTCCGAAGGAGATTGCAGCCGTGAAACGCATTGAAAACCCCACCGAAATGGACGAAATAATGGAAAAAACCGGCGCCACAGCTGTTAATTGGGCATATAAGACAGAATGCTGTGGTGCCGGTCTATCCGTTTCGAGAACGGACATTGTGGCGAAACTTTCGGGACGCATTATTGAAGATGCAGCCGACAACGAAGCAGAATCGATCATCGTAGCCTGCCCGATGTGCCACATGAATCTGGACATGCGCCGCCCGGAAATAAAGAAACAACTTGGCAAAGACATCGACATCCCCGTGCTTTTCATCACACAGGCATTGGGACTAAGTATGGGAATCCCTGCTTTCAATCTGGGGCTGGATAAACATTATGTTTCGACCGAAAAAGTCGTAAACTGTATAGGCCCCCTAAATCCCCCACAGGGGGACTTGGGAAAACCCCTAACCCCTAAAGGGGAAATGAGGTAGTTTATTCTATCTCCAAATATTGAAATAGTAAGTGATCATTACTATAGCGCATTAGAATTAATAGTTTCAAAAAAAGCGATGGCAAGAATAGGAGTTTTTATTTGTCACTGTGGCGAGAATATCTCGGCTACGGTAGATGTGGCCAAAGTTGCCGAACAAGCCGGCCGCCTTTCGGGGGTGGCTTACAGTGTTGATTATAAGTATATGTGTTCCGATCCGGGACAAACGCTGATTATCGATGCCATTCGTGAACACAAGCTTACGGGCGTGGTGGTAGCGGCCTGCTCGCCACGAATGCACGAAGGAACCTTCCGAAAAGCGACCGAAAAAGCGGGTATCAATCCGTATCTGTGCGAAATGGCCAACATCCGCGAACATGTGTCGTGGGTGCATCCCAAATCGGACGCAACAACCCAAAAAGCGCTCGACATCGTTCGCACATTGGTAGAAAAAGTAAAGAAAAACAGCGCTTTGTACCCCATCAAAGTGCCTATTACCAAAACTGCACTGGTGATTGGTGGTGGTATAGCCGGCATACAAGCCGCGTTGGATGTGGCCAATGCCGGACATCGGGTGATTATGGTCGAAAAGAAACCTTCGATTGGCGGACACATGTCACAGCTGTCGGAAACTTTCCCCACACTGGATTGCTCGCAATGTATCCTCACGCCGCGCATGGTGGAGGTGGCTCAGCACCCCAACATCGAGTTGCTGACCTACGCCGAAGTGGAAAAAGTGTCAGGGTTTATCGGAAATTTTGATGTAACCATCCGCATGAAGGCCAAAAGCGTGGATATGAGCAAATGTACCGGCTGTGGAGCTTGCTGGCAAAAATGTCCGAGCAAGAAAATACCCGACGAATTCAACGAAGGCATGGGATTTCGCACGGCCATTTACTCGCCTTTTCCGCAGGCAGTGCCCAACAAACCGGTGATTGACCGTCAAAACTGTACGTGGTTTAGCAAAGGGGGTAAATGCGGACTTTGCCAGAAGGTATGTCCCGCCGGCGCCATCGACTACAACGCTCAGGACGAGCTGCGCGATGTGAAAGTAGGCGCGATTATCACGGCCACGGGATTTGATTTGAAACACGCCGACTTTTTCCCCGAATATGGCTACGGACAATTCAAAGACGTGATAGACGGAATGCAATTTGAGCGACTGGCATCGGCATCGGGACCTACAGCAGGTGAAATTCGCCGCCCATCAGACGGAAAAATTCCGGAGAAAATCGTTTTTGTAGCCTGTGCCGGGTCGCGCGACAAAGCCAAAGGCATAGAATATTGTTCCAAAATATGCTGTATGTACACGGCCAAACACGCCATGCTGTACAAACACAAAAATCATGAGGGCAAAGCTTACGTGTTCTACATGGACATTCGCGCAGCGGGAAAAGATTATGACGAATTCGTGCGCCGCGCCATCGAAGAAGACGAAGTGCAATACATCCGCGGACGCGTGGCCCGCATTTACGAGAAAAACGGAAAGCTGATAGTGAAGGGAGTAGACACGATGATGAACAGCGAACCGGTAGAGATAGAGGCCGATATGTTAGTGCTCGCTACAGCTGTGGTGGCCAACAAAGATGCCGAACCGCTGGCTCAGAAGCTGCACATCAGCTACAACAAGCATCATTTTTTTGCCGAAGCACACCCCAAACTGAAACCGGTGGAAACCAACACGGCCGGCATTATGCTGGCGGGCGCCTGCCAAAGTGCGAAAGACATTCCCGAAACGGTGGCGCAGGCATCGGCATCGGCGAGCAAGGCCATCGGGCTGTTTTCGAGCGACGAACTGACCCGCGAACCGATCGTAGCGGTGGTAAACCGACAGGCGCCACCTCAGTTTACGAGTTGTACCGGCTGTTTGCTGTGTCAGGAAGTGTGCCCGTACCACGCCATCGAAACCGAAGAAATTAAGGATCGTGCCGGCAATGTGCTGAAAGTAGCTGCCCGCGTCAACGCCGGACTTTGTCAGGGATGTGGCACCTGCGTGGCCATGTGTCGCAACAAATCCATCGACCTGCAGGGCTTTTCGAACGAACAAATGCTATCCGAAGTGATGGCGCTGCTCAACGATTAGCAGCCCCCTCCATCCCCCAAGGGGGACTTTAGGAGAATATTCTGTAAGAAATACCAAAAATTCTATTCAAGATTTTTTGTATATATAGTTTGATGATTGGATGTTGATGCGGTGGCTCTTAGGTGGGTCATCGCATCAATAAACCCAGACAGAAATTCGCAGAAATCAGCCATTGGCACGCAGAAATGTGATTCAGGCACGCAGAAATGCGAGCAGGGCGTGCAGAAATGCTATCCGGGCATACAGAAATGCGAGCGGGGCACACAGAAATGCAATCTGGGCACGCAGAAATGCGAGAAGGGCACGCAGAAATGCCCGGGAGAGTGCAGGAAATGCAAGAGCGAGTACCGGAAATGCATGGGAAAGTGCAAGAAGTGCGAGAGCAAGTGCAGGAAATCCCCGGGAGAGTGCAAGAAATGCGAGGGAAAGGCTTTCCCACCCATTTTTTGCTGTTGCCGGAGGATTTCCGGGTCTATCCCTACCATTTCTCAAAATCGTTGAACCAAAAAAAGTAGAACACAACCATAAAAACAGCCATTTCCTCCCATTTGGGAGATCAGGAGGAGCTAATATGTCAGAACAATTTGAACCTAAAATAGTCGCTTTCGTGTGTAACTGGTGTACCTACGCCGGTGCCGACCTGGCCGGAACGAGTCGTACTAAATATGCCACCAATGTGCGCATCGTGCGGTTTCCGTGTACGGGCCGAATCGATTTTATGCTATTGATGAAGGCTTTTGAGAATGGTGCAGACGGCATTATCGTGTCGGGCTGCCATCCCAACGACTGCCATTACACATCGGGAAATTTCCACGCCCGTCGCCGGTGGATCGTGTTCCGATCGCTGCTCGACTTTATGGGTTTCGACACCGAACGCATCACCTACTCGTGGGTGTCGGCTGCCGAAGGTGCCAAATGGGCAGGACTGGTGGACGAAGTGACCGAAAAAATTCGAAGCAAAGGTCCTTTTACCGATTTCAAAAAACTGGATTTATCAACCCTCGAAAAAATAGAACATGACGCCGTTACAGAATAAAGTAACCGAACTGCTCGACAACGGGACCATCAACCTGCTGATCGGGTTCAAGGAAGCCATTCATAAATTGCCGGTTCCCTGCTTTGTGGAAAACGCAGCGCAGGCCGAACAACTGATCTTCACACCCAGCTGTAGGGGCAATCTGGCGGTGTATCTGCACAAACCCGAAGTGAAAGCCGCTAAAAAAGTGGGCATTCTGGCCAATGTGGCCACGCTTCGCTCCATTGTGCAGCTGATCTCCGAAAATCAGTTGGGCGATTTGGAAAAAACCGTGATCACCGTGACCCACGAAAACGAGATATTGGTGTTTACCCAAATGGAAAAGCTGGAAGCCTACGTGCAGTCGAATTTCCCGGAACTCAACTACGAGGACAAACAGTTGCTGGAGCAAATCAACGCCATGAGCCGCCAGGAACGCTGGCAATTCTGGAGCGAACAGTTTTCGGCCTGCGTAAAATGCTACGCCTGTCGCGCCGTGTGCCCGATGTGCTACTGTTCGTCCTGCACCGTGGAGAGCAACCAGCCCCAATGGATCAAAGTTTCGTCGCAAACCACCGGCAATATGGAGTGGCACACCATGCGCGCCATGCATCTGGCCGGCCGTTGCATCAATTGCGGCGAGTGCGGACGCATCTGTCCGGTAGGCATTCCGGTGCACCTGCTCACTGCGCAAATGAACCGCGACATCGAAGCCGAATTTGGAGGAAAAACCGGGTTCTCGCTCAAAGGTGGCTATGCGCTCAACTCGTTTAAACCCGGAGATAAGGAACAATTTATCAAATGACCCCTAACCCCTAAAGGGGAACTAAATTACTTCATTCTACTTTAAACAGAGAGATAGATGGATACACAAAACATACAAAACGAAACTAACTCCGGTTCCCCTTTAGGGGTTAGGGGTTCTGTCTACAACATACAATCGTCAGCCCTATCAGAACTTTTTCGCCAGCTTATCCAAGCAGGAAAGGTGGTGATGGCACCCGTGCAGAAAAAAAGCGGAAAGGTATTTTTCGAAGCGGTTCAATCCTACGATCAGGTGGCGACTGACTATATTCAAACGGCCTTTTCGGCCAAATCGGTGGTGTTTCCGAAGGTAGAAGAACTGTTTTCTTTTGAAAAAAATCAGGACGGCATCGATATCACTACGTCGCTGGACAAAATTCCCGAAACCGTGGTATGGGGCATTCGTCCCTGCGATGCAGCGGCGTTTGATTACCTTACGGAATTCTTTTTGCGCGAAAATCCGGATGCTTATTACGCTGCGCGGAAAGAAAAAACCACACTCGTCACCATCAGTTGTGCCAAAGCCGACAAAGGTTGTTTTTGCACCTCGGTGGATTTGCACCCCGGAAGCACCAAAGGCACCGACATCCTGCTTACCGCCATGGGCGATGAACTGTACACCGAAGTGATGACCGAAAAAGGGCAGGCTTTGATCGATACTTCGAAAGCGCTATTTGTGCCTTCGGAAGAAAAAAGCAAAGACGAATATCTGGCCACACTCAACACCGTATTTTCGATGGAAGAAGTGAAAGAGCGCATCAAAACCGCCTACGACAGTGCCGAATGGAAGCACGAATCGATGGGTTGCTACGGTTGTGGCGCCTGTGCATTTTCCTGCCCTACCTGCACCTGTTTCGACATACAGGACGAAGGCACACAAAACAAAGGCAAACGCCTTCGCTGCTGGGATGCCTGCGGATTTTCGCTGTTCACCAAGCACGCTTCGGGTCACAACCCGCGCCACAACCAAACCGAACGCCGCCGCCAACGCCTGTTGCACAAATTCAAATACTCGGTCGAAAACCTAGGCATCGTTAGTTGCGTAGGCTGCGGACGTTGCATCCGTGTTTGCCCGGCACATCTGAATATTTTTGAAAATATCATTAATGTAACAGCCCCCTAAATCCCCCACAGGGGGACTTAAATAATAGAATGGGTTATAAAAACAAAAAGAACGATGGAAAGTAAAACAAATACAGAAACTACTCTTTCTCCCCCTTCGGGGGGTAGGGGGGCAGCTGAGTCTAATCAATATATCCCTTACAAAATGCGCATCGCCAACATCATTGACGAGGCGCCGGGCGTACAAACCTATCGATTGGAATTTACCAACGACGAGGATGCAAAAAATTTTACGTTCAAGGCCGGACAATTTGCCGAATATGGTGTGTTTGGCGAGGGCGAAAGCACTTTTTGCATCGCCTCCCCTCCTACCCGCGAAGGTTATATCGAATGTACGTTTCGTAGCTCCGGCCGTGTAACCAAAGCACTCGCCAACTGCGAGCTGAACGACATCATCGGACTGCGTGGTCCCTTTGGCAACACCTTCCCCATCGAAAGCTGGTACGGTAAAAACGTGGTGTTCGTTACCGGAGGTATTGGCTTGCCTCCTTTGCGTTGCGTGATCTGGAATTTGCTGGATCAGCGCGAAAAATTTGGCGACATCACCATTTACTACGGTGCCCGCACGGTGAATGACCTGGTGTATAAGCAAGAACTGGAAGAATGGAAACGTCGCGGAGATGTAAAACTGTATGTTACCGTCGATCCGGGTGGCGAAACGCCCGATTGGGATGGTTTGGTGGGCTTTGTGCCATCGATATTGGAACAAAATCCGCCCAAAAGCGAAAATACGGTGGCCATTGTGGCCGGTCCTCCTATTCTGATTAAGATGGGAATGCCTATTTTGGGTAAAAACGGATTTGAAAATGAAAACATCTACACCACCCTTGAAAACCGAATGAAATGTGGCGTAGGAAAATGCGGGCACTGCACGGTTGGGAAAACCTATGTTTGTAAAGACGGCCCGGTGTTTACCTACGATGAGGTGCTCACCATGCCTGCGGAATACTAACAACAAAACTATTGTTCACTACAATATATCAGCGCGATTTGGGAATTTCAGTCATTGGATTTTTCCAAATCGCTTTTTTATTCCTCCCTGTGATACACGTTACGATAAAGAGTTTTCCGGATCAGGTCGTAATGCGTATTGGCAAAATGCAGATCGTTCGTCATCAACTGCATGGGAATCATATAATCCACCTCGGGATCATAAGGAGGTTGCGCATAGCTATGAGGGATCACCTTAAAGCCAAGTTTTTCGTAAAAAGAGATACGCTTGATCGACACAGAATTTGTAGGCATTTCCACTTCAAAAACGATAGGATGCGAACATTGCGATTTAAATATCTCCATCGCCTCTGCTCCTATTCCCTGATTGCGACAGCCGGGCACTATGGCCAAATGTTCGATGAAATAAAATTTGTCGAACACCCAGTAATTAAACAGCCCCACAAACTTATCATCGCGTACGAGCGCATGAGCTCCAAACTTACGTTGGTAGGTTATTTCATGAATAATTCCGTCCCAGCTTCGACGCTCGGCCTGAGGAAACGACAAGGCGTATAAATTATACAAGCTCTGGAAATGAGTGCAACTTGCGCAGGTGATTCGATGGAAATTAATCATAAATACAACATTTTAGTAAGAGACTTGCAACAATTGTTGTCAACTAAGTTCCTCAACAAATCTACGGAAAAAATCTGGTTTTCAATACAATTTCAAAGCATATTGCATACTTTTCCAATAAAATATCATTTTTTTCTAAGATGACATGGCAAAAAAAATCCCCGACAATTGAATCATTATCGGGGATTGGATATTATTTCAGTGTATATTGGTAGGTGGCCTTTTTCAACCGGTCCATAATGGCGATACCAATGCCTTCTTCTTCTATCGGCTCAATATAAATCTGTGTTATGTTCGGATCTTCCTCCATTTTATGCATACTGGCAAACAAATGAGCAGCCACTTCCAGCAAATAATGTGTGTCCGAAGTATAAATAACCCTTTCAGCATTCAAAACTGAAGAATTGGCAGAGTGTAGAATCAGCCCCGAACCCTTCGGCAGCTCCGTCATCTCCTTGTCGAGAAAATAGGTGGGCTTCAAAGGAGAATAATGACTCTTCAGCAATCCCGGCGAGGTTAGTTTTACATTCTCGCCGGGCATTTTCACCTCCATATCCGGAATCGCCTGTTGTAAATCGGCTGCAGTAATCACCCCGGGACGCAAAATAGTACAAGTATTACCCTCCAACGACACTACCGTCGACTCAATGCCTACCGCTACTTCACAATCGTCACATGCTACAATATAATCCACCGGCATATTCTGTTTTTCCACATGCCGGAAACTGGTTGGGCTGAGCTGTCCGAATCTGTTTGCACTCGGAGCGGCCACCGGCACTCTGGCTTCGGTCAATAATCGCAATGCCAGCGGATGAGAAGGCATTCTCACTCCTACTTCGTTCAATCCGGAGGTGACAATGTCAGGCACAAGGAGTGATTTTGGATGAACGATGGTAAGTGGCCCCGGCCAAAATTGCGCAGCAAGTTGAAGCACCAATGGATTGATAGGTTGGTCGTACAATTCAATCAATTGGTTGATATTGGCGATGTGTACGATGAGCGGATCGAAGCTTGGGCGTTGCTTAGCTTCAAAAATCTTAGCCACAGCAATGGGATTCAAAGCATTTGCTCCCAAACCATATACAGTTTCGGTTGGGAAAGCCACCAAACCACCTTCACGCAGGCAGTTAGCAGCCAGATGCAACGAAGCCTCAGTAATGATATTCATAAAAATAAAAAAGTAATAATACAGCTTTCAGTGGCTGTATAAATAACGAACCACTGATTTCGGGGTACAAAAGTACTCAAAATCAGTGGTTGTCTTACTATGTTATGGTCAAAAAGTAATCTTATTCAGCAGCAAGAATTTTTTCGTAATCTTCAACTGATGCACCATTCAGGCAAGCCTCAATGATTTCGCGTCCTTTAGGATGCAGGTCTTCAGTCAAATACTGAGGAAGTTCTTGTTTAAAGAAGTCAAACAGTTTTTCAGCACCAGCATCGTAACCTGCTTTTTCCATTTCCACTTGTTTGTACACCTGAAGGAAACGCGAAGGAATTTTAGCACCTTCGATAGTCAGGTAGTTCAGTTCGTATCCTAACAGCGGACAACGAGCTGGCTGATACTGATCTTTACGCAATTTAGCGTTACCACGACGGGTTAAGTATTCGCGCATCAACAACTGTGGTTTGAAAGCCACTTTCCAAACACCGATGTATTGGTTTGGCACCAATGTAAACATCGTATTAGGCGTGTTGATGATTTGTTCCAACATCATGTTAGCGTGTTGTACACGTTTTCCGGTTGCAAAAGGCCAGTATGAACCAACACCTTCTGATCCCATTCCGGTACCACCACCGATGATACTTGGGTTAGCATGGCCACGAGGAGCCACCAAACGCCACAACCAGGCCAATGCCGGAGGAAGAATATGGAACATACCAATGATACCATAATTTGGATCTTCCATTGATGATGGAGGAGTGCGCACCCCGAAGCTACGAACGTCAACCGAAACTGCATTTCCAATTACGTTAGGAACAATTTCGCGTGGAAGAACCACACGTGGGTTTGGACATTTTTTGCCGGGTTCGTCTTCTATATGATCCCATACCAAAGCAGTTCCGCCCGGATGAGTATTGATATTCAGGAATAATAAGGGTTTGGAAGGATTGATGGTAATTTTTTCCAAAGTAGGATCATCACCATATTCTTTGATACCGTCAACACGTACGAACCATGAGTTCTCAGCATCGATTACGCCCAGTTTACCATTGTTTTTCTGTACACTTGGGTGACACATTCCCATATCGTCCGTTACCGGATTGAATGAAGAGAACAATGGAAGGCTGAACAAACGTTTTTCGCCGGTTACTGAGTTAGTACCAATCACAATCTGACCATCTTCTTCGCGGATGATGTGTTGGTGCATCTCACTCTTACCACCACCGCTTGCACCTTCGTGCATGAAAGTAGTTACATTATCGTAAGGACTAACGGCCTGTACGGTCGAACAGTGAGTTGTAATCCAGTTTTCTTTTTCACCTTTATCCAACAGCACGCTGTAAAGACCTTTTTTAGCACTTGGTCCGGGATATAGGTTGTAAGAATAAACTTCGTGCATATTTTCGCTACGGTCATGTACTACCACCTGTTTACCATCAAAATGTGTATGACGGAAAGTTGGAGCTACATAAATAACCGATTCCACTTTGAAGTCAGAAGCTACAGTTTCAGAATTCACCATCACCTGAAGCATTGCTAAACCTAATGCAAAGAAACCAGCATTAGCAGGACAGATAGCGATACCGCCGGCACCGATATTTTCGCGACCAGCGAAATAAAGGAACACTGCCAGCTCTTGTGATTTCAACCAATCAAATGTTTCTTTCTGAAGCTCTGAGAAGTCATAACCAAAACGGTCTTTGAAACGGGGTTTATCGGTAGGGAGCTCGTCGGCAATCGCCATCGTATTCGGATCGCGACGACGCATATACGGCGTAGTATAATTGGCCGAGATACCATTAGTTACTTTATGAACTATAGCTTCAGTCACCAGCCCTTTTCCCGGGATCTCGTAACTTACCTCGCAAGATAGGTTGTCGGGACCACCAACGGCAGCAACGTGCAATTCATCTACTGTGTTGTAAACGGTATAACCGGCACAATTCTCTAAAACTTCAACTACATTTTGTGGAAGTTTAATTCCTTTTTTTTCTAATAAATCAATAAATTGACTCATAACTAACAACTTGTTCTTATGTATGGTATCTTAATCCGAAAAACGCGAAATACACGCTTAAAAAACGGCGCAAAGATATGAAATTTATTCCTTAATCAATGAAGTAATACTTTATTTTTGAAGTAATACTGATAATTTAACGGTAATTTGTCGGTAAAACGCACAATAATTCACTTTCACCCTCAAATAAATTTTCAAATCGAAAGTTACGGCGCGTATTAAAATAAATACTATCCCCTGGCAGTACAACGTAACTTTTGTTATCTATTTCAAATTGAATTTCTCCTTTGATAAGACAACCGTACATGTAACCGGAAATTGTTTTGAAAATATCGTCGCTGGTTCCCTTAGCAGGAAAGCACAATTTAAACGAATCTACCGTTTTATTAAAGGTATTTTGAGTCAGCAAATGTAGATTAGTACCGGTTTCGTTTTCGCAGATCATCACATATTCTTCCGTCCTGAACACGGGTTTATTGGAATCCTGCTCATTTTCACCAATCAATTCACCCACCGTAGTCTGTAGATTTTCGGCAATGAGTTTGAGAGTCAGAATCGACGGATACGCTTTCGCACGCTCTATCTGCGACAATGCACTCGAACTGATCCCCACTTTACGAGCAAGATCGTTAAGTTGCATCGCCAGCTGTTCACGTTTTCGTTTTATTCTTTCTCCTATTCTCTCCATATCTTTCGCTTTCAAAAAAACACTCGCAAAGATACAAACTTTATTAATAAATTAAGTGCTACTTAATAGCCAATTCATCAACTTCCACTTTATTTCGCTATATTTAAGAACAGAAAAGTCCCAAAGTCTTTATTTTACAAAGACTTTGGGACTTTCTGCCTCCTCACAAGCTGGGTTTGCTATTTTTTCTTCCTGGCTTTATTTTTATCTCCACGCGTTTTCGGTTTACCATATTTAATCTTCATAGCTTCTTTCCGGCGGATTTTCATGTTCACCTTTTTATTCTTATCCTTCTTTTCATGAAAAGCCTCGCCCACAGTCTCATCTTTCTTCGGAGCTACGACCAAAGCATTTTTCATCACCACCTGAGGCATTTCATCGGGCGTCAGTTCTGTAGAAATTTCCACTTCCTCCGGCATTTTCATCAACTGGATTTTCTTACCCATCAGTTCCTCGATTGCTTGCCGGTATTCTGCATCCGCTTTCGTTATAAACGCCAAAGCAACCCCTTTTTTATCAGCACGCCCGGTACGCCCGATACGATGTATATAGCTTTCTGGCTCCTCGGGTATATCAAAATTCACCACGTGGGTCACATCATCAAAATCCAAACCACGTGCTACAAGATCGGTAGCTACCAGCAATCTCATCTCATTGGCATTAAATCGACGAAAAGCTTCTAAACGGAAATTCTGAGATTTATTAGAATGTATAACGCCTACCGAATCGGGATAGATTTCCAACAATCGCTCATATACATCGTCAGCCAGCTTTTTGGTAGAAACAAACACCAATACCTTCGAAAATCCTTCGTTTGTGTCCAACAAGAACTTCAATAGATTGACTTTTGTATTAAAATTGGCAACCTTGATTCCTGCTTGTTTGATATTAGCCAAAGGAGTTCCGGCTTTTGCAGCTTCAATTTCCAGCGGATCAACAAAATAGTCGGCAATAAAGGCTTTCAGCTCGTCGGTAATTGTTGCTGAAAACATCAGATTCTGTCGCTTAGCTGGCAACAAATCCATCACGCGGATCAACTGAGGTCGAAAACCCAGATTCAGCATTTCATCCACTTCATCAATAATAAATCGTTTCACCAACCGAAGCTTCAACGTTCCATTCAATGCAAAATCAAGTAAACGCCCCGGAGTGGCCACCAATACATCTAAACCGGCATTAATCAGTGGGGTTTGTTGCACCATGTTCACTCCTCCATAAACGCCGGCTACCCGTACATTCATGAATTTTGTAAGTTTCTGAACCTCTTCCACCACCTGCAATACCAACTCACGCGTAGGAACCACCACCAAAACCGAAGGATGATTTTCTTTCGAAAATTTCCACTGACGCAAGCAAGGAAGCAAATACGATATGGTCTTTCCGGTTCCGGTTTGAGCTATACCCACCACATCGCGTCCTGACATAATTGCAGGAAAAGCCTTCTCCTGAATAGTAGTTGGTGTTTGAAGTTTCATCTCCTCTAACGCATTCAGTAAAGGAGTATTAAGATTGAGATCAGAAAACTGCATGAACTTTTTAATTTTATTTTGGGGCTGCAAAGATAAGGATTAATTTACTACAAATGAATAATTATCTATCAATCAATTACAAATAGAGAAATAAAAAAGCGGAGCAAGCAATTTCCTCCGCTTCCAGTACTCACATTTTTTCATTGGGTTAAACAATCACAACCTGAATACCTATCAGGATTTATATTTATCAAGGGGCAAGACGGGACAACTCCCACTCATCACCTTTACGAACAAACAACAAACGATCGTGCAAACGATTGGCTCGTCCCTGCCAAAACTCAATTGAATCAGCCTTCACAGCATATCCACCCCAATGAGGAGGCTTTGGCACGTCCTTATCAAATTTCTGTTGATAATACTGAAATTGTTTTTCCAGAAAATCAGCCGAATGAATAATATTACTTTGAGGTGATGCCCACGCACCCAACTGACTATCAAGCGGTCGAGACTTAAAATAGGATGTAGAAATGGTTTCGCTGATTTTCTCAACAACACCCTCGACACGCACCTGACGCTCCAAACTTGGCCAAAAGAACGTCAGCGCCACATGATGATTTTGTTCAATTTCCTTGCCTTTGCTCCCTTCGTAGTTGGTAAAAAACACAAATTGCTCATGCAAAAACTCTTTCAACAATACAATTCGTGAATGCGGACGACCACTTCCATCAACTGTGGATAATGTCATAGCAGTTGGCTCCAATTGCTCGCTATTGATTGCCTCCTGCAGCCAAACATCAAATTGATCAAACGGATTTTTCAACACTGATTTTTCATCGAGATTGGACAAAAGATACTGTTTTCGGATATCACGTAACATAGATTTGTTATTAATAGTGGAATTATCAATCATCACTAAAACAAAACGACGAACGAATGGTTTATATCCAATTAAAAACTGTTTCTATTTCGTCGTTTCAAATGAATATTTATTCGAAATAACTGCGAATAACAACAACCTGAAAGCAAAGAAGATTCCGCATATTTTGTTCATATTTTTTCAAGTTGCCACCATGCAGAAACGAAAATTAAAATCTAAATTAGCATCAAAATTCAGAGCTCTCAAATACAAAACGAACAGATTGTTTGTACACAAACATCTTTTTTAAACCCAAAAAACATTTCGCATGAAAGACATGCTTCAACAGCGCCACATTGGCATCTCACCTGCCGATGAACAACTTATGCTTCAGACAATCGGAGCAAACTCAATTGAAGAACTTATAGAGCAAACTATACCGGCAAATATCCGCCTGGCAGCCCCCATCGAACTACCCGAGCCACTCTCGGAACACCAGTACATCAACCACATCAGCGAGCTGGCCAGCCAAAACAAAGTATTTACGTCCTACATAGGGCAAGGGTGGTACAACACCATTATGCCAGCAGTCATTCAGCGAAATATTTTCGAAAATCCATCCTGGTACACTTCCTACACTCCCTATCAGGCAGAAATTTCTCAGGGAAGACTGGAAGCACTACTCAATTTCCAAACTGCGGTATGCGACTTTACAGGCATGCAACTCGCCAATGCATCCTTGCTTGACGAGGCCACTGCTGCTGCCGAAGCCGCCACAATGATGTACAATCTTCGCAGTCGCGAACAGGTGAAAAACGGGGCAAATATTCTGTTTGTCGACCAAGCTGTTTTCACCCAAACGCTTGCAGTGCTTCAAACAAGAGCCAAAATGCAGGGTATTGACCTTCAAGTAGGACATTGGGAGTCCGTGAAATTCACCAACAAGCATTTTGGAGCCATTATTCAATATCCTAACGCGAATGGAAGCATCGAAAACTACATCGACTTCACCAAAGAGGCACATGAAGCCGGAGCAAAAGTAGCTGTGGCAGCCGACATTCTGAGCCTTGCGATACTAACACCTCCCGGTGAATGGGGAGCCGACATTGTGTTTGGATCCACGCAGCGATGGGGCATCCCGATGGGCTATGGTGGTCCGGCAGCCGCCTATTTTGCCACCCGCGACGAATTTAAACGCGATATGCCCGGACGTATTATTGGTATCAGTAAAGACGCGAATGGAAAACCGGCATTGCGTATGGCACTTCAAACCCGCGAGCAACACATAAAACGCGAAAAAGCGACCTCAAATATCTGTACAGCCCAAGCCCTTTTAGCTACCATGGCAGGCATGTATTGTGTCTACCATGGAACCGAAGGCATTCGCAGCATTGCTCAACGAATTCATTCTACAGCCGCCTATATCAACGAAATATTACCTGTATATGGCTACTCGCAAGAGAATGACAACTTTTTCGACACACTGAAAATCACCATTCCTTCCGGAATGAATATGAGTACTCTTAAGGAAATTGCGCTGGAATACGAAGTTAACTTCAACTACCTCGACGAAACTCAGTTCACGATCAGCATTGACGAAACGACTGACATTGACGGCCTGAACACAATTATCGAGATACTGGCCACAGCCGACAACAACAGTCCGGTATACGCCAGCGAAGATGATTTTGAAAGCCTGACTGCCATCGACGAAAGTTTTGAGCGGGAATCCGAATTTCTTACCAACGAAGTATTCAACCACTACCACAGCGAAACTGAGATGATGCGTTACATCAAAAAGCTGGAACGTAGAGATATTTCATTGACTCATTCGATGATTTCATTAGGATCGTGTACTATGAAACTCAATGCTGCCGCAGAAATGCTGCCCATGAGTTTTACAGGCATTGGAAGCATTCATCCACTGGCACCCAAAGATCAAACCGAAGGTTACAATACCATGCTCGAAGAGTTGGAAAAGTATTTATCTGAAATCACTGGATTTGCGGCGTGTAGCCTACAACCCAACTCAGGAGCAGCCGGCGAATTTGCAGGCCTAATGACCATGCGCGAATATTTCATTGCCAAAGGCCAAACACAGCGCGACACCGTATTAATCCCCGCATCAGCCCACGGCACCAATCCAGCCAGTGCTGCTCAGGCCGGATTCAAGATAGTAGTGGTAAAATGTGACGACGGTGGCAATACAGATCTTAACGACTGGAAAGAAAAAGCAATCGCCCACCAGGATCGACTGGCCGGCTGTATGGTAACTTATCCTTCAACACATGGAATTTTCGAAGAAGCGATCAAAGAAATGTGCGATATTATTCACGCCAATGGAGGACTCGTATATCTTGATGGTGCCAATATGAATGCGCAGGTAGGACTTACCAATCCGGGCACTATCGGTGCCGACATTTGCCACCTGAATCTTCACAAAACATTTGCTATTCCACATGGAGGCGGTGGACCCGGCGTAGGCCCTATTTGCTGCACAGAAAAACTGAAACCATATTTACCCTCAAAAGCCCTTCAGGGAAATCGGGTTTCATCAGCACCATTCGGAAGTGCCAGCGTAACCACTATCACCTATGGATATATCCGTATGATGGGTGCTGAGGGATTAACTGCTGCAACCAAAGCCGCAATACTTAATGCAAATTATTTGGCTGCAAAACTAAAAGACAGTTACGGAATAGTATACACTGGATCAAAAGGTCGTGTTGGACACGAACTCATCCTGGAATGCCGCAATTTCAAGGCTAACTCAGGAATTACAGAAACAGATATAGCCAAACGTCTGATCGACTATGGATTCCACGCACCGACCCTATCATTTCCGGTACATGGCACATTAATGATAGAGCCTACCGAAAGCGAGTCACTTGCAGAACTCGATCGTTTCGCCCAGGCAATGTTGCAGATTTATGCCGAGATAAAGGAAATTGAAACCGGCATGGCAGATAAGAACGATAATGTTTTAATCAACGCTCCTCACCCTGAATATAGCATTGTATCCGATGTATGGAACCATCCCTACAGCAGAATCAAAGCTGCTTATCCTACCAATTGGGTTGCCGATAATAAGTTTTGGGTAAATGTGGCACGGGTTGATAATGCATTCGGTGATAGAAATCTGGTGTGTACTTGCCGACCAACAAGTGATTGGGAATAACCATTCAACTGAATACAACAAACCCTCTCAAGTACTTTCACCTGAGAGGGTTTGTTGTTTAATGGAGTATATCAGTCGTTTTGAACAGGAAAAACACCTTTAATTCTCCGTATATGATAATTGGTCATATCCTGATTGGAATCAAAACCTACACCCTTAATTATCCGGGTTGCATCCGTAATCGTAATCGCACTATCCGAATAAAATTTAGCATCACGCTGATTCCAGTAGAGTAAACTCGTTTCAAACAACTGACCGCGAATATTACTCATCTTTACTTTTCCTCGCAACTCCCATAGTTGCTGATTTTCGTTATACTTTGCGTATTTACAATGAATATTAGTCTCTACTCTAAGGTTTTTATCAAACCGTTCTAATTGAAGACCTTTTTTAAATTCCCAATATGGCTGACTTGCTCTATCGTACATATCCCATACAGGTGTTGTAATTCGGTACTTAGTAACGCCTGAATCCGAAATCACAGTAGTAACATCCACAGCATGTAATTGAGGCAAAGCTGCTCTGTCTTTAACCGCAGCAATTTTCTGAGGCTTATCCTTCTCCACACAAGAAACAGAAAGCAGACCCAAAAACAGCACTGAAAATAGCAATCGAAAACGACACATCGTATTACGCTCTCTCAAAATCGTATTACAATTTACGTTTGAAGAACCAATGCTCATTAAATACAACATTGAGGGTAAATTTCAGGTAATCTTCTCGCAATACATCGGTAGCACCCACTTTTCCATATTCAACCGATGCATTCAGCATTGTAATTGCGTTTGTGGCAGCATTATACAGAGGCAAACCCAAACCAAATGACACATTATAGTTTTTCATGCTTGAACTATTATCCAATCTATAATAAGGATCGGACATATTGAAACCCAAACGATAACTCATCCGCTGCGTAAGATATCTCCCACGAGAATTTGGAATATACTCGGCACCCACCGCCAGCTTAGAACAGTCTTTCAACAGAGAATAGTCACCACGATACAGGGCACTTCCCCATTTCTGCAAACTATAATCCACGCCTAACGACAATCGTTTATCGTAGGTATAATATAGCCCCAGACCAAACATTTGTGGCAACTGAAAGCTTCTATCGCCATCCAATGTATCAGGATATTGCGTCAAGACACCATAATCAGACTCTGTAAACAAAGCTTTTAAATTTGATTTTTGCTCATACACAACCCCCACGTTCAGGTCATGTTTTTTAGCAAATGTATTGTGATATTGCAAACCATACCGAAGACGAAAATCACCAACATCAGTAGAGCTTACCACCAAAGTTGAATCTGAGCTGCTTTTATCCCTGAGAGAACGGGTATTGTACAACGAACCAAACATATAATAAACGTTCGCTCCCACCGACAAATGATTAAATAAATCAACACCAAGACCGGTATATACCTGACTAATTGTACCATAACCATTGAAACTATTTCGATAAAAAATCGTATCAAAGTCAGGAATAGTGGGATACTTCGTTTTCTCATACAAATTTACACTGTAATTGTATCCCGCATAAGAATATGGCAATAAGCCTGCACTGAAACCAACATGTTTTGCAACCGGAAATTGCATAGTTATATAATCCAGATTGGCAGTAAACTTATTGGTCACACCTGTAGTGTTCGAAAATCTCGACAAAAGTCCGGTAGCCCCCACATCAAACATAAAGGTCATACTATCAACCGAACTGTAAGAAGCCGGGTTCACGGTATTAATACTTGTTTTACGACGCGCTCCGATAGAAACTCCCCCCATGGCCTTTTGTTCGCCAGAAGTAGCACTACTCAATTCACCGTATCCGTAACGGGTGTAAGGAGAGTTAGTATTATTCTGGGCACCAGAAAACTGAGACAGTGAGATTGCCACCAGAAAAAGAAGTGAAAATTTATTTTTGAACATTGTATTGAAGAATTCGGTTAAGACCGATTAAAACTAAATTTGGTTCTGCAAAGATGGGATTTTTTAGCTTCCCGACAAAGTAAAAAGTGCTACCACCTGTTAATAATACTAAAAGTTCAGGATATTTAATTTTTAGTCGATCAATATAACCATCTATTTCATAAACCATCCCCCACAAAACGCCTGCACCTATAGCACTTTTTGTATCCGTCCCTAACTCTGCCACATCATTGTCAGGCTCGATCAAAGGCAATTTGTGAGTAAACTCATACAATGCTCTGAACCTCATCCCTACTCCTGGGGCAATATTTCCTCCATGATAATATTTGTCAGCATCAAGAAAATCAAATGTAATCGCCGTCCCTGCATCCACTACCAAAACATTTCGGTCGCCAAAAAGAAATTCAGCAGCTACCACTGCAGCCAATCTATCTTTGCCAAGTGTTTGCGGAGTATCATACCCAATAGTCACAGGAACCGGAGTTGTATGACTCAATATAATCAGATTTGAAAACAAAGACTCCAGCAATTCGGTAAATTCGGGATCTTCCGTTCGAACAGATGATAAAATACACGCATCAATAGGATACTGAACTTTCAGTCCATGCAATTCCAGATGTCCAAAAACGTTATATACAGAAAAGAAAACCGGCACCTCCTTGTCGAAGATACCGATTTTTATACTTGAATTTCCCAGATCGATACAAAGATTCATAAATGCAAAGTATGAATAATTATCAGGAAGTCATGATTTATTATTAAAGAATCATTTTTTCGATAGGAATCACCAAAATACCTTCAGCTCCCAGAGCTTTTAGCTTACCGATAATATCCCAAAATTGCTTTTCGTCAATTACAGCATGGAGTGAGTTCCAGCCCTCTTTAGCAAGCGGCATGAGTGTAGGACTTTTTATCCCTGGCAAAACCTCGATTATTTTATCGATATTTTCAGTAGGAACATTCATCAACACATATTTCTTATCTTCAGCAATCTGAACAGATTCGATTCTAAACAACAACTCGTCCAAAACGGCCTGCTTTTCAACAGTCAAATTTGGATTAGAAATTAAAAGCGCCTCAGATTTCATCAACACTTCTACTTCTTTCAAATGGTTAGTTACCAATGTACTTCCCGAGCTTACAATATCAAAAATAGCGTCTGCCAAACCAATACCCGGAGCCACTTCTACTGAACCGGTAATAACATGAATGTCGGCCCGAACACCTTTTTCGTTCAAATAATCAGTCAGAATTTCAGGATAAGACGTTGCAATAACCTTCCCCTCAAACCATTGAATTCCCTGATAGTCAACTTCCTTAGGAATTGCCAACGACAAACGACATTTACTAAAGCCAAGACGTTTGGTAATTACTACATCTTTCTTTTTCTCAGCATATTCATTCTCACCTACCACACCAATATCAGCCACACCATCGGCTACACACTGAGGGATATCATCATCACGTAAGAATAAAACTTCCAAAGGAAAATTGCGGGCAGGAACCAGAAGTAGTCTTTTACCCGACTCGAGCTTTATACCCGATTCTGTCAGCAACGACATCGTTTCCTCAAATAGTCTTCCTTTGGCTTGTACTGCAATTCGTAACATAAATTTCTGTTTATTGATTTTTGGTTCGCAAAGGTACAAAAAAAAGCCCGTTATCGAAATAACGGACTTCATTGTAAGCTAGTTTTTCTTGTAATAGCTACAAATTACTTAACTGAGTCAGCAGCAGCAGTATCTACAGCAGCAGTATCTACAGCAGCAGAATCTACAGTTACAGCAGTTGAATCAGTAGCAGGTGCAGTTTCAGCTGCTTTAGGAGCACATGAAGCAAGAGCCATAGCTACTACGAAGAACAAAAGTACTTTTTTCATTTTCTTTTAAATTTTAAAAATTTAACATGTCTTGTTTTGCAATTCAAAATCAATGCAAAGATACATGATTTTTTGATACTACATTTAAAGTTTCTCGGTTTTTTTTGACTTTTCTTCACTTTTAAGAGAAATTCAGCTAAAAATTGTCATATTTCGTCATTATCCCCGATTTCAACGACAAAACTCCCAACTGCTTTCCTCATACATTCACATCAACACCAGTTAGTCTACATATAAATAACACTTTCAAACAAATAAAAAGATTGTGATAACTCTACATTTCAGCAACAACAAACCCTAACGAACACACAAACAAATGCCTTTTCCTGAAAACAAAAAAGGCTCATCGATAAATCGACGAACCCTCTTGTTTCTTAGTTACTACCTAAGCCCTGATTATTTTACTGAATCAGCAGCAGCAGTATCAACAGCAGCTGTATCAACAGCAGCAGAGTCAACAGTTACAGCAGTAGAATCAGCAGCAGGTGCAGTTTCAGCAGCTTTAGGAGCGCAAGATGCGAAAGCAAGAGCTACAACGCAAAACAATAATACTTTTTTCATTTCTTCTAAATCTTTAAAATTTAACATGTTAATTTTGCTATTCAAAATCGATGCAAAGATACATCATTTTTTTATTCTGAATACCAAAATGTATTTTTTTTTGAAATAATTTTTCTCGAGCATTTAAAACAACAAACATTGTGCCAATACTAAACAATTCGTAGGGTATTTTTACATTATTTTGCAGTTGAATATA
>JBJOOU010000188.1:0-12238 GCA_046051105.1 Bacteroidota bacterium | reverse complement strand
GATTAGTTTCTGACCAGGATTCACCGGCACTTTTGCAGTCTGCGTACCCGACATCACCAAATGTCCTTTGGCAATTTCGTTGACCGAACCAGTAAGCACCATTCCCTTGTAGGCAGTAGTGGCAGCAGTAATGGTAGCATCGTTGAACGACCAGTTGGTAATCGGACTAAAAGTAAGTGTTTTAGTCGTAGCTGCACCGTTTACTTTCAGATTGGAAGTCAGTGCCAATTGCAAAGGATAGGCATCCAATCCGCTACAAGCTACCGAATAGGTACCATCGCGCAACAACACCGAGCTACCGGGAGCAAAGGTATAGCTATAGCCCGATTCGTTCAGGTTGGTAAAGGTAGTAGTCAGCGCAGCTTGCTGAGTGGTAGTCAATGTAGATGCATCAATAGTAACTGCATAAGTTGGTTTGGCTGCAAAGGCAATATCTTTGGTAGCAGTGGCCTGAGCAACAGCAATGGTATTATCCGGAATGCTAAAGTCGTTCACTCCGGTAGCAGCAATGGTATAAGTATGGTTGGCTTCCAACTGAACCGAATAAGTTGCGGCAGAAGTATTAATTACCGGAGCAGGAACAAATGTAGACCCGACAGAAGGGGTAAAGGAAAGACCTAACTTTGAGATAGATGTACCCAGCCCGGTAATGGCTCCTGTAACTGTATAAAGCTCTACTTTCTTTATCGAAAGATCAAAAGTAGAAGAAGCGTCGGATACTGTGAGGGATTTAGAAGTAGTGATCACATATCCGTTGGCATTGGCTAAACTAACAAAGTAAGTATAGCCCGAAGGCAAAGTAGCCGAGTAAGCATTATCGGAAGCGATAGCTGTCCAGCTTTTGCCGGCCGCATTGGTAAACACCACACCATAACCAGCAGGAATATCAGCACCTTCGGTGATATCTACAGTTCCTGTAATGGTTTTGTAAGTGGCTGCTTTACGAAGAATACGGTGATAAAATGCTTTGTCAGCCGAATCCCAAATCTTGTAGTTGCCTGAATTCTTAGCAACAAACTTCACAACAGCACCCGTAGTCGGTACAGCCGAACTAATATCCTGTTGAGCCACTCCTCCGGTACCTGCATAAAGGAAGTTCATTTTACCAAGTCCGTTCTGACATCTCATATAAAGAGTCACTTCGTCGTCTTCGTTCAAATTCATAGTAAAATAGCGTGCAGGAGTCGTTGTTCCGGTCGCATTGATGTATAAATAACCGGCAAGGGTAGTATCGGCAATCGTAGTAATTGCCTGTGTGTCATAACGGGTCAAACTGGTATTGGCAGTACGAAGACGGTCGTTGGTACCACCCGTCCAACTAAGAATACCTACCGTCCACGGCGTAGGAAACAAATTGGTAGAAGCAACAGAACCTGCCGTAATAGACGAAGAATACCATCCATTAATGACAGATACGGTAAGTTGATTGTTGTACACGCTGGAATTAAGCTGTTCGGCACCAAAATCCCAAACATCAGTCAGTGACGTTCCAACCGCAACCTTAGCAATTTTAGCAGCCGACACTTTTGACGAAAATACCAAAAGCACAACCGCTACAATAAAGTAGAAAGTTTTTTTCATGGAAAACTATTTTTAAAGTTACACAAAGCCATCGCTGCTTTTACTGTAAAACAGAACAATGCTTATGGTTACAAAAATAGTTTCAGACACTGTACAGGATGTTCAATAATCAGCGCATGTTGTGGAGTTTTCAACGACATAAAAAAAAGCATCAACTAATATTCAGTCGATGCTTCTCTGTACAATTTATGGCATTTATTCTAAAACTGCAACAATCTACCCGTTTGAGGATCAATAATCACTTTTACTTTTTCGCTTCTAAACAAAGAAGCAGGCAATGGCACTACTTTTCCAAACTGAGGAATGAGCACATTGACTTTAGTTATTGTATTTATACCATCGGTCACTACAACATCAGTAGATGCAGGAATGCTGTAATAGATTCCTACCGGCTCTGCTTTGGCTTTCGCATCGGCAGCGTTCATTGGTATCGTTTGTGGTTTGATCGTAATGTAATATGGTGCTCCGCTCATATCGTCGGCGGCCACCAACCCGCGCAATGCCGACAACCGAAACACCAGGTCGTTCGATGCTGCACCCGAAGGGGTGATATAAAGCTTTTGAGTTTGCACATCAGTAGTCACCGAACCTGTAAACAGTTCTGTCAACTGGCGTTCCATTCTATCCAGTCCGTCCAACATGGTTTTGAGCGATGCACCATCCGCCGGCATTTTCTCCACATCGGCCGTCAGCAGGCTCAGGCGGCTTTCGCGCACCCGATAAATTTGCTTGGCAGCCCCTTCGGCCATCTTAGCTTCCGAACCGGCCATCATATATTCTTCTCCAAGGGGCAAAAGTCCGTTATTTAGTCCACCTACCGACGAAATCGTTTTATTGATGATCACTTTTTTATCGTGTACAGCTGGTGCATTCACCCCACAAAGCAAACCTTCGGGTGTAACGGTGATATGCGACAGTTGACTTTTCTCATCCGGCGTAATTTTATAAGTACGTGCCGAGTCGGGCACTGCTATGGGGACAATACTAACCGATTTCAACTTGTATTCCGTCTTTTCAGAAGTGATTACGTTGGTGGTAGCCAGATAACGCTCTGAATAACGGTAGAAAATACCCGGTTTGCGGGTTGTTTTCTCCACTTCCACTTCCAAACAAAGCTTTGTCTTTGGCAGCGAATACACCAAAGCCGGCTGGCCTTCGATCAACGCATTTTGAGCCATCGAAGTGAGGCTACAAAATAAGAGTGCTGAAAAAATGAATCGTTTCATACTGTGCTGTTATAAGCTATTTCTATCCGAAAAATATTCTTATTTCTTTTTAGTGGCTTTCGTCGTTTTTGCTGCTTTCGTTGCTTTTGTTTTCGTTTCGGTTTTAGCCGCTCCACGTCCGAAAGGTTTCTTTTTGTTCGCAGCTTCTGGCTGTGCTGCCATCAGTTCGCGACATTTTTCCTCGGTAAGCGTTGCAGGATCGGTACCTTTAGGGATTTTATAGTTCACCTTATCGCAGGTAAAATACGGACCAAAGCGGCCATTCAACACCTGAATTTCGCCATTTTCGCCCAAAGCCGCAATCAGCTTGTTGCGCTCTGCTTCGCGCTTTTCTTCAATAATTTCGATGGCTCTTTCAGTGCTTACTTCCATCGGATCGTCGGTTTTTGGCAACGAATAGAAGCTTGAATCATGACGAATATAAGGGCCAAAACGACCAATAGCTACCGTCATTACTTTTCCTTCGTATTCGCCCACCTGACGAGGCAGTTTGAACAGTTCCAGTGCCTCTTCGAGGCTGATGCTTTCAATCGATTGATCTTTGCGAAGCGATGCAAACACGGGTTTTTCTTCTTCTTCGGCGGTACCGATCTGTGCCAATGGTCCAAATTTGCCAATCTTCACCGAAAGCTGACGTCCGCTGGCTGGATCAACGCCCAAAATACGTTCGCCCACCTGACGCTCGGAGTTTTTCATCGTATCTTCTACCACCGGATGGAAAGCTTTGTAGAACTTATCAATCGACTCGGTCCAGCGAATTTCTCCTTCAGCCACGCTATCAAATTCTTTTTCAACCTGAGCGGTAAAATTGAAGTTCAGAATATCCGGGAAATATTCGGTAAGGAAATCGTTCACCACAATACCGATATCGGTAGGGAAAAGTTTCGATTTTTCGGCACCGGTGTTCTCTTCAAGTGTCACATCGGTTATTTTACCAGCCTTTAGTTTCAATAAATTATAGCTACGTTTATCAGCAACGCGATCGCCTTTTTCTACATAGGCGCGGTTCTGTATCGTAGAAATGGTAGGTGCATACGTGGAAGGACGACCAATGCCCAATTCCTCCAGCTTGCGCACCAAACTAGCCTCGGTATACCGTGCCGGACGTTGCGAAAAGCGTTCCTGTGCCACTACTTCCTGAGCAGTGAGCAGTTCGCCCTGTTTCATGGCCGGTAGCAGCGATTCGTTTTCGGTATCCGTTTCTTCGTCAGTCGATTCCATATACACTTTCAGGAAACCGTCGAACACAATCACTTCGCCGCTCGCCACAAATTGCAATGAACTGCCCGATACATTTATATAGATGGATGTTTTTTCAAGTTCAGCGTCCGCCATTTGCGAAGCGATAGTACGTTTCCAGATCAACTCGTACAGGCGTTTTTCCTGCGAAGTTCCATCCACGCTATGGGCCGACATATAAGTTGGACGAATGGCCTCGTGAGCTTCCTGAGCGCCTTTCGATTTGGTATTGAACTGACGCGTATGTACATATTTCTGCCCGGCCATGCTAATAATTTCCGCTTTGGAAGTATTGAGTGCCAGATCAGACAGATTCACCGAGTCGGTACGCATGTAGGTTATTTTTCCCGACTCGTACAAGCGTTGTGCTACCTGCATAGTTTGCGACACCGAGAAACCAAGTTTTCGGGAAGCTTCCTGCTGCAATGTAGAAGTGGTAAACGGTGGTGCCGGCGATTTTTTACCCGGTTTGGTAATAATATTGTCTACGCTGAATTGTGCGTTGCTGCATGTAGTCAAAAATGCTTCGGCTTCAGCTTTGGTAGCGAAGCGTTGAGGCAGTTCAGCTTTTAGCGTTACAGGGTTTCCGTTTTTATCTACCGAATGGAACTCGGCAGTAACACGATAGGCAGCTTCGGGCGTAAACTGGTTGATTTCCCGTTCGCGCTCCACGATCAGACGCACGGCTACCGACTGTACCCGCCCCGCCGACAAGGATGGACGAACCTTGCGCCAAAGCACCGGCGACAGTTCAAAGCCCACAATACGATCGAGCACACGACGTGCCTGTTGTGCATCCACCAGATTCACGTCAATCGTACGCGGATGTTCGATGGCATTGAGTATCGCATCCTTCGTAATTTCATGAAAAACGATACGACGTGTGTTTTCTTGTTTGAGTTTCAGCACCTCATAAAGATGCCATGCAATAGCTTCTCCCTCGCGGTCCTCATCGGATGCGAGCCAGATAATTTCTGATTCTTTGGTTGCTTTTTTCAATTCGGAAACCAGCTTCTTTTTATCCGCAGAAACCTCGTAGATGGGTTGATAATTGTTTTCAAAATCAATACCCAGTCCTTTCTCGGCCAAATCACGAATGTGACCGAAACTGGACATAACCTGGTAATCACTACCAAGGAATTTCTCGATGGTTTTTGCTTTTGCGGGAGACTCGACTATTACTAAATTTTTTGGCATACTTTCGCTCAGTTAAGTATAATGTGGTGTAAATCCGGTGCAAAATAACGAAAACATGTAGGTACGAGCCAAATTTTCAACTGATTATTTTTGTTTTTTAGGTATTCACACAGTTTTAGCCACTTTATTTGAGCTCGTTGCAGCACCAAAAAACATACCAATTTTTAATCTCATAACAAATTCTGCTGACGCTTTAAAATCTTCTACAGACAAAATAATGGCATTGGACTAAGTTGATTTTGTGTAAAATATTTTCTTACACAAAAAATACTAACTTTGGACAATCTAAAAATTCATTTCCAAAGTAGTGAGACTTTATACTCTATACACAATCATCCTTTTATCAATGATAACGGGAGTTGCCAGTGCTGCCACATCCGACAATATCGGATTCGAATATGGCAATTTCAGCAATTGGGTGGGCTACACATGGATATATCGTACCGACTATCCCGCCATGACCACATCGCCACAAAAAGGAATTGTGGACGGATGGCAAACCATTATGAAAGACACTACCGCCTACGACGAATACACGGGATACAAATTAAAAAAAATCCCCATGGGGCGTAAATACTCAGCGCGCTTGGGTTGCGACATCACAGGTGGTCGGTCCGAAAGCTTATCTTATACTTTAAAAGTAGACGAAACAAATGCCTTATTAATCTGGAGGTTTGCTGTTGTACTCCAAAACCCATTAAGCAATCACTCAATCTACGAAGAACCTCGTTTTAAAATCTCACTGATTGATGAGAACGGCGATACCATCAGAGACTGTACCAATTATGATGTACATGCCTCCGACGCCTCCATCAGTGGCTTTCAAACGTACTACAAAAGCTCCGGGAATCCCATACTGTGGCGTGATTGGACCGCTGTTGGTGCTAACCTTCTTCCCTATCTCGGGCACAAAGTCACCATCGAATTTATGGCTGCCGACTGCTCCCACCAAAATCACTTTGGGTATGCCTATTTCGTGGCCGAAACACACCCGATGATCATTTCAGTACAATATTGCTCTGGCGACAGCTATGCCAAGCTCATTGCCCCGGACGGGTTCAATACTTATGTTTGGACCGATAGCATTGGTACAAAAGTAGGAACGGCTCAGAATCTGGTATTGCCCAGCCCCAACGAAGGCGCCCGATATTATTGCTCGATGACTTCAGCTACAGGATGCCAGGTAACGCTAAACAGCAAAATACTCCGCTACGAACCCAATGCTGATTTTAAATATGATATTGTAGATTGTAATAATCTGACAAACACAATGAAATTTTCCAATCTCCATCCGGCTAAAAACGGAACGTTGGAATACAACTGGAATTTTGGCGATGGAAGTAATTCCACCACCAACAGCCCTACCCACACATTTACTACCTCGGGACTGCATCAGGTAAAACTGGTGGTAAGTAATCCTCCTTCTACCTGCAAAGACTCTGTTACAAAAACGGTCGAAACCTTCTATCCTCCCCTGGTGGGCATTGATGGCGACTCATTGTATTGCAGTGGAAGCACTACCACATTAAAAGGCAAAGGAGCCTATGCTTACAAATGGTCCAACGGTTCCACAGCTGACTCAATCGTAGTTGGCAGCGACCAGTCAGTCTGGATGATCGGCTATTCGAGTATTGGATGCTACACCGACACCATTAGAATGAATGTAAAAAAAGCCCCGGATTGGACTTTCAATTTGGAAGGAAATCCATTGTTCTGCAAGGGAAAATCCACCACCCTGAGTGGAACTGACGCAGCGTCGTACTTATGGAACACCGGAGCTAAGACGAAATCACTTACCATAGATAAAGCCGGCATATACACATTAACAGGAACCAATGCATATGGTTGCAGTTTCAGTCAAAGCGTACAAGTAGTAGAAGATCCGCTTCCCGTGGTTGACTTTAGTTTATCCAGAGCAACCGTAGATGAAAGACACAACACCCTCACCTGCACACTGACTGATGCGACTTCGGCAGATTACATCTGGGACATGGGCGATGGCGAAACAGAGACAGGTGCAACCATACAACACACCTACAAAGTAAACAACGAACTACCCGAATACCACATCACGGTAACAGCAACCAACTCCAACTCTTGCGTGAATTCAAATACGAAGTCGGTAGAGATTGTACCTTTTATTCCGAATGTATTTTCGCCGAATGGTGATGGTATCAACGATTTGTTTGTAGCCGGCATGCAAGCTCAGATTATCGACAGGTATGGTATGTTGGTATATAGCGACAACAAAGGTTGGGATGGTACTTTTAAAGGAAAACGCTTGGACAACGACACCTATTTTTATCAGATCACGTACACCGACCTCAAAGGTATTGAACATAAAGTAAAAGGGCATGTCACACTTAAACGATAAATGGATGCAGAGGATAAGACGCGACTTCCTTTTTATATGCTTGCTACTATTGGCGCCATATCAACTTATGGCACAAGCCGATATTAGCATGGCTACCAGTTGGTACAATCGGGCCAATTATAATCCGGCGGCCATCGCTCGTCCTGATTATATTTACCTGTTTACCAACATCAGGAAACAATGGATAGGCGTTGAAGGCGCTCCCACCGTGTTCAACATACAAGCTTCTGAGCTAAATTACCGTTATCATTCGGCCTATGGAATTTCGTTGGTAAGTGATAAGATTGGCGAATCGCAGGTAATCAATCCAATGCTCAGTTATGCCTACCGCATAGGAAAAACCGAGGAGAGGTGGCTTTCATTTGGGCTGGCAGCAGGCATTTACGGACGATTCACAGACGGCAGTTTGTATCAAGCCGCCAATCCAGCTGATCCTTCCATCTACACTTCATTGGAGTCGGCCATTGCCCCCGATATAAATATGGGAGTTGAATTCCAGTCGCCCTATTGTATCCTTGGCGCTTCTTCCACCCATTTATTATCCATCGGAAAATCAACAAGCACCTATCTAAACACCAACCATTTATATGGATATGCTATTTACAAAAACACGAATTCGGAATTCATCAACTACAGCATCGGTTCTCAAATTGTTGCCAGAAATAGCCTTCTTGTGTACGAGGCTAACACAAGTTTGAGGTTCAAAAGAGCTACCGGGCTCACTCCCGGACCTAAAGAAATGTTTGATATTGGTATCACCTACCGAACCTCCAAACAACTAACTTTATTATTAGGCATCAACTTATCTCCCAATATGAGAGTGGGATACGCCTACGACCAAAGCTTCGTCACCGGATATAACGCCAACACTTCACACGAAATTATGCTTGAATACCGACTGCCATCACGCAGAGCGTCGGCCTGTAACTGCCATAACGAAAACTACTGGTATTTTTGATCAATCTTCGTAAATCATTTTTCGGGTCATACCTCCATCAATTGTGATATTAGTGCCTGATATAAAATCATTTCCACCCGAAGTCAAAAACAAGCAAGCACGAGCAATATCTTCCGGTTTGCCTACTCTCCCGGCGAAATGCTGCAAATGATCCGCTTCCTTCAACGCCTCATAATCGCCGGTTTCAATCCAGCCGGGACTAATACAGTTCACCTGAATTTTATCGGTGGCCAATGAAGCTGCCAGGGCGTGAGTCAGCGCCACAATTCCTCCTTTTGACGCAGCATAAGCTTCGGAGCACGGCTCAGACATAAAAGCCCTTGTTGACGCAATATTTACAACAGAACCACCGTTACTGATTTTCATCAATCGGGCTGCCTCCCGACTCATCAGGAAAGCCCCACGCAGATTGGTGTTGATCACCTCATCCCAAGCATCAACCGACAGATCATAAGGCGAACTGAATTTGGCAATACCGGCATTATTTATCAAAACATCAACAGTTCCAAAATTTTCCTGCACGTTTTGAAACAATTGAATAATATCCGTTTCTACTCTTAGGTCTGTTTTGAAAAACAGTGCCCTCTCCCCTTTCAAAGAGATTTCCTTTTCCACGCGTTTTCCGGCTACTTCATCGAGTCCCGCAATGATGATTTGGGCACCTTCGCGGGCAAAAGCCTGAGAAATTGCCAGTCCGATCCCGTGTTCGCCCCCGGTTATTATCACTATTTTCTCTTTGAGCGTCATACTTCATTCTAATCACTGGTTATCATACAAATATACAAAGATACTCGTCAACAAAATCATAAAATGTAATTATTACAAAACTATTTCTTTTCCTGCTTGTTTTAGCTATGCTTTTCTACACTCAAAAATAATTACGGAAATTTTTATCTAATTCAAGGCGCTATATTTCAAGTACATAACACAATTCACATCGGGTTTTTGCTTGAATTTAATATCGCCAGTGGATTAATTACGGAAATTTTTCTCTAATTTTGCAGTGCGAAAGCAAGTCAATATGATTACTATTAATATCAAAAATGGACAGAATTTACACAGCCGGTGATTATCAACCCGTATTGATACAATTTTTTGTAGCAGCAGCCTTCGTGGCCATCGTAATGGTGGTAACTCACCTCATTGTCACTACTCGTCGCCGAGTACGTACGCTGAAAAAGGAAGAAAACTTCGAATGTGGTATCGAAATTCAGGGCAACGCACGTTTCCCGTTTTCCATCAAATATTTTTTGATTGCCATTTTGTTCGTTCTTTTCGATGTGGAAGTAATTTTCTTTTATCCGTGGGCTGTAAATTTTAAAGACGCTGACTGGACTCTGTTTTACGAGATGCTATTGTTTGTAGGAATATTTCTCTTCGGGTTCTTCTACATTTACAAAAAAGGAGCATTGGATTGGAACAAAGACCACGAATAAAAGATTGGAATAAGGTATAAAAATATGAGCGAACAAAAAGATACATACAATGTGGTAGATGCCCCGGAAGGCCAAAGCGGTCCGGGCTTTTTTGTTACCACGCTGGATAAAGCCGTTGGGCTTGCCCGTAAAAATTCTTTATGGCCTTTGCCATTTGCCACTTCATGTTGCGGTATCGAGTTTATGGCCACCATGGGTGCTCATTACGATTTGGGCCGCTTTGGTGCCGAACGTTTGAGCTTCTCACCCCGTCAGGCCGACTTGCTGATGGTGATGGGTACTATTGCCAAGAAAATGGCTCCTGTTGTACAACAGGTGTACGAGCAAATGGCCGAACCCCGCTGGGTGATTGCCATCGGTGCCTGTGCTTCGAGCGGTGGTGTTTTCGACACCTACAGCGTGTTGCAGGGAATCGACAAAGTAGTGCCGGTAGACGTATATGTGCCCGGATGTCCTCCTCGCCCGGAACAAATCATTGATGGCTTCCTCAAAATTCAGGAACTGGTTGGAAACGAGCCTTTACGCCGCCGATACAGCCCTGAGTATAGAGAGATGCTCGAAAAATACGGAATTAAATAAATGATTTGGAAATTTGAAGATGTAGCAATTTGAAAATTAGCGGATTCCTAGTGAGTAAATGCAAAGAACAAACTCTATAGAACCAATCTTCAAATCATTTCATCTTCAAATCATCTAATCAGGTTATCTTCAAAATAAGTTTAGAATGGATTATTCAAAACTACTTCAGAATCTACAGCAGAAATTCGAAAAGCAGATTGTATCGACCGACGATTCGGCCGATATTTTTACTGTTGTGGTTGAAGCAGCTGCTATAAAGTCGATTATTTCATGGCTTAAATCGGAACAGGAATTTATTTTCCTTACGGATATTTGCGGTATTCAGTTTCCGGAACAGGAACTGGAATTTGGTGTAATTTACCACTTGCACAACCTGGTAGCCAATGCACGCCTGCGCCTGAAAGTGTTTGTCACCCGTGCCAATCCGGTAGTGCCAAGTATCGTTGATGTTTTTTCGGGTGCCAACTGGATGGAACGCGAAACATTTGATTTCTATGGAATTCAGTTTGAAGGCCACCCGAATTTGACCCGCATTCTGAACGTGGAATATATGGATTATCATCCACTCCGCAAGGAATATCCATTGGAAGATGCTACCCGCGATGATAAAGACGACCGTTATTTTGGTCGATAGTAATGACAAGTCGTGACTTGTCATAATGAATTAAAAAGGTATAAATAAGATATATACAATGGAAACATTTAAGTCGGAACACCACTTAGACTTGACCCAGCAGGACGAAAAGGTATACAGCACGCTGAACCTTGGTCCGACTCACCCTGCTACGCATGGTATTTTCCAGAATGTGCTCACCATGAACGGTGAAACGATTGTGGGAGCAGAGCAAACCATCGGTTATATTCACCGTGCGTTCGAAAAAATTGCAGAGCGCCGTCCGTATTACCAGATCACTACACTTACCGACCGTTTGAACTATTGCTCATCGCCGATCAACAACATTGGTTGGCATTTGGCTGTAGAAAAACTTTTGGGAGTAGAAACCAACAAACGCATCGATTACATGCGCATCATTATCATGGAGTTGGCTCGTATTGCCGACCACCTGGTATGTAATAGTGTGATTGGTGTGGATAGTGGCGCGTTGACAGGATTCGTGTATGTGTTTCAGGAACGTGAAGCGATTTATGAAATTTTCGAGGAAATTTGCGGTGCCCGTCTTACCACCAATCTGGGACGTGTGGGAGGTTTCGACACCGATTTCACTCCAAAAACAATTCAGAAAATTCGCGACCTGATGAAACGCTTGCCCAAAGTGCTGACCGAGTTTGAAAACCTGTTGGTTCGCAACCGTATTTTCATGGATCGTACCATCAATGTGGGTGGTATTTCTGCCGAGCGCGCTTTGAACTATAGCATAACCGGGCCTAATCTTCGGGCAGCTGGTGTGGATTATGACGTTCGTGTTCAGGCACCTTATTGTTCATACGACGATTTTGATTTTATTGTTCCTGTAGGCGAAAACGGCGATATCTACGATCGTTTCAATGTACGTGAAACCGAGATGTGGGAAAGTATCAAAATGATCAATCTTGCACTTGAAAATCTGCCTGAAGGAAAACCACATGTTGAACTTCCAGGCTTTTACCTGCCTCCAAAAGAAGATGTGTACAGCAAAATGGAATCGCT
>JBJOOU010000187.1:0-2963 GCA_046051105.1 Bacteroidota bacterium | reverse complement strand
TTGAAGAGCTTATTTTCAGAGGGATTGTGCTGGATGGATTGCTGCACAACTCCAAACCAGTTACTGCCATTTTGCTATCAGCATTGTTGTTTGGTCTGATTCACATGAATCCATGGCAGTTTGTGTCTGCATTTATTTCGGGTATATTTACAGGCTGGATTTATTTCAAAACCAGAGATATTTATATCTGTATATTTGCCCACTTTTGTAACAATGGGATTGCATTTTTGACGAACGTTTTAAGTGTGAATACCAAAGACGATGTTGATTTGCTGAAAATACTATCGGCTCATTTTGATAGCGTATATGTCATATCATTATCGTTGCTGGTACTGATACTGACAATCGTTTTATTGCAGATGGGCTTTAAAAAAAGGCAAATTTTGATTGACTATAATTGTATATGATCAAAGAAAGATATTTATAGGATGATACCAGAAACTTCAGAACAACAAATAATACAACAGCTCAACGAGCATCGTCAGTATTTTGCGTCGCATAAAACGCTTGATATTAATTACCGTATCGAGCAACTACGTCGGTTCAAGGCGGCCATTTTGCTGTACGAACAGCGGATACTGGATGCTTTGTGGACGGATTTGCACAAATCGCCACAGGAAGCGTACCTTACCGAAATAAGCATGGTATTGCAGGAAATAGATAACCATTTGAAGCATCTGCGCCAGTGGACGAAACCGAAACGCGTGCCCACTCCTTTGCACTTATTGCCATCATCCAGTCGCATTATCCAGGATCCGTTGGGGGTGGCGCTGATTATGGCACCGTGGAATTATCCGTTTCAGTTGTTGCTCAATCCCTTGGTGGGGGCTATCTCGGCCGGATGTTGTGCTGTGTTGAAGCCATCGCCTTCGACGCCTACGGTGGCAACTCTTATCGAAGAAATGATTGCCGAAACTTTTCCTGCGGCCTATGTGTCGGTAGTGCAGGGAAGCAAGGATACCAATATCCGGCTTTTCGAACAGCGATTCGATATCATCTTCTTTACCGGCAGTCCGATGTTGGGGAAAGTGGTGATGAAAGCTGCTGCCAACTACCTAACGCCTGTTGTGCTGGAGTTGGGTGGTAAAAGTCCCTGCATTGTGGACAAAGATGCCAATATTGATATTGCCGCCAAACGTATTGCATGGGGAAAACTAATCAATGCCGGCCAAACCTGCATAGCACCCGATTATTTGTTTGCGCATGAATCGGTAAAAGCGGAACTGCTGAAACGAATTGAACATTATGTACACAAATGGTACGGAAAAGATCCGCAAAAGAGTGAGTTCTTTCCGCGTATTGTGAATCAGGATGCTATTGAGCGCCTGAAGAAGCTGATGCAGCATGGAACGATTGTTATGGGTGGGCAAGTGGATGAAGCTGACCGCTATATTGCGCCCACCATTATCGACGGTGTGAAAGCTGATTTTCCGATTATGCAGGAAGAAATATTCGGACCGATTCTGCCTGTGATGACTTTTGGCAAAATAGACGAGGTGTTCCAGTACGTGAATAGCCACGAAAAGCCGCTGGCCTTTTATTATTTCGGAAAGAGTGCCAATGCCAAGGATATATTGAGCAAAACCACATCGGGCGGAGCCTGCATCAACGATACGCTGATGCACGTTACCAATCATCATTTGCCTTTTGGCGGAGTAGGAAATAGTGGACTGGGAAAATATCATGGCCATTTGAGTTACCTGGCTTTCAGCAACGCGCGCCCGGTGGTGACTACGCCTACCTGGATCGATTTGCCGGTAAAATATGTGCCGTTTCGGTTCTTCAGTTGGATAAAGAAGATATTGTAATTTATAAATAGCATTTAAATGGGGAGACTTAATGTAATTGTGGTTTTATTGCTGATGCTGATGCTGGGAGCTTGTGCCCGTTCGATGACGGCAGTGCAGGTTGCCAGGTCGTTGCCAAAACTAACTCATGCATTCTATTTGTCGCAATCAGAAGCTAATGAAAATGTATCGAACAATTGTTGTAAATATTTGGTAAAAGGCAGGATTTATAAAGTACCAATGGATATGGCGGTACACTTTGATTTAATATCAGGAGCCAAAGAGATAGATGCATGTGTAGCTCGTGATGGAGGAAATGCATATGTTGTAACCAACTATAAATGGTTAGTTGCAGATGATAAAGGTTCCACACAGTTGTATATTGAATTTGATACCTTGCTTTGCCAATAATGCTTTAGGGCGAGATTAATAATGGGTGTACGGATACGTTGATACAATTTAGTTGGACAAATATCCAAAAGCAGTTGATGGCTTTGGCCGTAAGCTGCTTTTGCAGTATTTTTGAACTATCATTAGAAATCAAAATTCAGTTGTTCATGAAGAAATCAATTCTTTCGCTATTAGCATTGCTGGGATTTTTTACAGCATCTGCTCAGGAAGTGGTTCGGGATACCAGCTTTCAATCGCATGGAAATCCCGTTATCCGTTACAAATACACTGCCGATCCGGCTGCGATGGTTTACAAAGGAAAGTTTTATCTGTATGCCGGCGTTGATGCTTGCCCTCGTGGGCAGGAGCGGTATATTATGAATAACTGGGCGGTATTTTCTACCAGCGACATGAAAACCTGGACAGAGCACCCCACTCCGCTGCATGCAAAGGATTTTGAGTGGGCTTCGGGCGATGCGTGGGCCTCGCAGGTGATTGAGCGCAACGGTAAGTTTTATTGGTATGTGGCAGTTTCTCACAAAACCATTCATGGCAAAGCCATTGGGGTTGCGGTGGCTGATAATCCACTTGGGCCGTTTAAAGATGCCAAAGGATCGGCCATAATCACCAACGATCTGACGACTGCTCAAACGAAAATCAGTTGGGATGATATTGATCCAACTGTGATTGTAGATAATGATAATCAGGCCTATCTGTTTTGGGGAAATACCCAATGTTATTACGTAAAATTGAAAGAAAATATGGTGGATACCATCGGCTCGATTG
>JBJOOU010000186.1:0-7012 GCA_046051105.1 Bacteroidota bacterium | reverse complement strand
CGCCAACCAACCACCTCCTTTTATCTGTATGTATAAGTCTTTGTCATTCTGAACGAAGTGAAGAATCTGAAAATATTTACCGGACAACAATAATTTCAAACATCAAACTGTAGGTTCAAATTCAGTCTCATAGATTCAGATTTCTTATCTTCTCCCAATGTTCGGGGAACGGGGCTTCGATGCTTAGTTTTTCGGCGGTAATGGGGTGGGTGATTTCGAAACGGTGGGCATGTAGAAACATCTCACGAATGTCCAGATGCTCGGTAAAGAGGCGGTTTTGTTTGCCATCGCCATGCACGCGGTCGTTGATGATATAATGACGCAGCTGGGCCAGGTGTTGCCGTATCTGGTGCCAGCGGCCCGTAGTGGGGTAGGCTTCCACTACGCTGAAGCGGGCAGTGGGGTAGCGGTCGGTAGAGATGGGAAGTTCGAACTGCTCCAGCGGCACAAAGCGTGTTTCGGCGGCCTTTAGGGTGCCTCTGTCGTTTTTTACTTCGCGGGTGCTAACGACAGGCTCTGGCATCCAACCACGAATCAGGGCTGTGTATTGCTTATGACCATCGGGGCGGGCCAGTTCCTCCTGTAGCGCCCGTGTGATTTCGGGGTCGTGACCGAAAAGCACCACGCCGGAAGTCGGCCGATCCAACCGGTGTACCGGGTACACCATCCGTCCCAACTGATCGCGCAAGACTTGCAATGCCACCGGATCGTCATCTTCGGCTATCGAAGTGCGATGTACCAGCATGCCACAGGGCTTGTTGATGACGGTGAAATAAGGGTCGGAATACAGAATGGGGAGCATTGAACGGGTATTTTTGTGCAAAGGTAAGGAAAGTTTGCTGAGTTTATCAAGTTTATCAAGTTTGTAAAGTTCATCAAGTTATAAAGTTCGTAAAGTTTATCAAGTTTATCAAGTTCGTCAAGTTTATCGGGTTCATAAAATGGTGGCGGGCTTGTGTACAAATAAAAAACGCCTGCGGATGTACTCCGAAGGCGTTTTTCTGATGGACGTGTGCTTAGGCTACCACTGTACTTCCGGCCATCTGACTGCTGGATACAGTGTATGCATCGTCGGCAGCCTGGAAGAATAGATAGAAAAGCAATTTGTCGCCCGACTCGCTGTAGGGTAGTAATACACTGCCTGTTTTGGCCGAACGGCTTACTTCTCCCAGGGAGTAGTTGATTTCTCCGTTGTCCACATTGTACACTACCATTGCGGCTTTGTCGGTTCCGTTTCCGGCAGACCCTGTCTCGAAATTCCAGCTAAAGGTTGCTTTGGTGCTATCGCTGGTGACTTTCGCACCTGTAACACGCCCCAGGTTTCCTTCGCTCAGCTTCACCTTGCTGTAGTCGATGCCAAAGTTGGGCATTTCGCCTGTGATAGCCTCGGCCAATACCTGCTTGCTGGCATAGTTGAACGGTGCCATCTGGCTGCCCGATACCTGCTTCAACCCGATTTGCAACAGCGGATTCAGTGGTTGGAGAAAGCCGGTGGTGAGCCCGAATTTACTTCGTTGTTCTACCTGTGCATCGCTATTGGATGCTTTTCTGTTTTTTGACTTGGCACGAATAATATCGTCGCCTTTACGGTTGGTGGTACCAACCACGGTACCTACTGTACCCGAGAATCCCCCCAGGATTCCCATGTTAAGTGTTGCCATAATTGTAATTTTTTGGCATTAATAATGAACTTTTGCAGTCTGATTCTTTCAGCTTCGGCATTGAACACTGCATCCGCTTTCCGACTCGTTCCTTATTGTCCTGAATTTGCTTGTTGTTCACCCAACCATTTTCGTTTCAATAAGCCTGTAGCGCCCTACGGCAGTCTGTTTTGCAAAGGTTTTGCCAATGCTGTTTTGAGGGCAATCTGATGGCAATTTGAGGGGAATCTAAGGTGATGATGGCAATTTGAGGTTTTTTTTGAGAGGAGTATATAGAGTTGATAGTTTGTAGTGGGTAGTAGAGACGCAATATATTGCGTCTAAATGATTAGTGATTAACGATATATTGCGTCTGAACGATTAGCGATAGGTAGAGACGCAATTTATTGCATCCGGGAGGACAGAATTCCGATTCGGTCATAAAAAAACAGGCAGTGGATTAACGATTAGTGATTGGTGATGAGTGATTTTGTGGCGGTCGATGGCCGGTAGTGAGGGGGTGACGAACGCTCACCCGTTCAGTAATGGCCTTCTGCTCTATTGATTCGATGACTCCAAGCCATCGTATCAATAAATAGTACAGTTCAAAACCCGGTTAGCAGTGAAAGTCGGCTGCTGCTCATCACTCATAGTTAATCACTCATCACTGATCATTAATCACTAATCATTAATCACTACTACAAAAACCAAAGTGTTTCTTTGCCGAAGCGGGGCAGTTCCGGCCGACTGAAGTGAGGTACGATTTGCGCCAGCATTTCGGGATACCTGAGTGTGACGGGCAATGCCTGACGGGAGACCGACTTCCAGTAGAGCTGACTGAACTGGCAAATTTGCAGGAAAAGTTCCGGAACCATTTCTTCGCTACAGGGCTGTGGGCCGATGCTGTCGGTTGGGTAATATTGCAGACTGATTTTCATCGGAAACGGATATCCCTCCCGCTCATTAAAGTTGCTTCCGGGATAGATGCCGTTGTTGTACAATAAATACCTGTTTTCTGCCACCTGTAGGTATTGATGAGACTCGGGCATCAATCTGGAGGATGAATGGTCGATGGCCAAAATGTCTTCCGAGAGGGTTTTGTTGATCGATACCACCACTACAGGGATGTCCAGTTGTAATTCAGCCAGCCCCTTTTCGATAGGAGCCAGCTCTTTCCGGCTCATGGTTTTGTAGAAATGGATAATCAGCTTATCCGGCGGGTCGTTGCGGTGACAGTAGTCGCGCACTGCTACCAGAATTGACCCGGCTAACTCATTGATTTGATTGCTTCAGAAACAGCCAAACTCACGGAATTCCCCTTCGCCTGAGAAACTAAAAGCGCTGCCCAGGTATTTCCGATCCAAATCGTCGCTTTTGAATGCACTGATGCCGATGACCAGTTCCCTCGCTTTGCCATTTGTCAGGCTCCAGGGAGTTCCACCCAGCTTGGCCAGCAATGCCACCGAGATATTGGGCAGAAAGTAATTGAAACCTTGCTTTAGAAGTGCATAGTTTTGATCATCCATATTTCTTCCAACCCAGGTTTTTTCTACTTCCAGGGTCTGAGTCACGATGTTTCGAAACAGCAGTTCTTCTTTTATCCGGTAATAAATGTTGCGGTGGGCTTCCAGTTCGTCCCATTTGCCGTAGGGCGACAGGTACAGGGCGATGTAAGTTTTGTTGTTGTCCAGCGTTCGACTGTTTAGTTGTTCTGCAATTTCGGGCAAAGGATTTTCTTTGTTCTCAAAATATACGCTCAGTCCCTTTTCATTGCTGTAGTGAATACCTGCATAGCGCGAAATTCCACTAAAGCCCGGTTGCTTTCCTTCCAGAAAGGAATGAATGGTTTTGGCCATGGCAATATCGTTGCGGTGGCAGATAAAAAAGAACACCGTGTTGCGTGTGTCAGGTAGTTTGCGTGGTCCGTGCTGCTTGATTCCCTTCTGTGGGTCCGTATCTGTTTTGCCTGCTCCAAACAGCAACGGCGCCACTGTTTCTCCGTAAGCCAGCAACGACACAGATTCCCGGTTTACCCAGTCCTGACTTATTGGCATCCAGCTGTTCAATTCTTTATCAGTTAGATAACTACTTCTAAATGCTTCTGTTTCTTTGAAAAATTTCTGGTAGGGATTGCTTTTGTCCGGTGCAGGAAAGGGTGTTCTCAATGCTTTTTTCAGCCTTTTGTTCATGCAGGGATACACTTCGTCTTCGTGCAGTCGTGCCTCATCGGGCAATGCATCATACCGGTACAGCTTGTTCCGAAACAGCATCCAGCTGTATAGCGTTGTGTCCACTTCCTGCAACAAGTCGTGTGTGAGTGGATATTGGTAAACCGAATGCACCCCATCGTAAGTAATCAACAGTTCCGGATGCGGGGTAATGCGTTCAAATTGCACCCGTAAGCGTATAGTTTTATATCCCTTGCAATTCAACAAGGGGGAGGCCGCCTGCATCCAGATTTCTGTATCAGCAATCATATCCGACCGCACCGGAAATCCTTTCTGTTCGAAGTGATTTTTCAGTTTCCAGCTATAATATTTCTTCAAAAACGAGAACGGCCACAAGGCTCCCCTGCTGCTTCCATCCTGTTTACTGCACATCAGCGTCACTTTTTTAGCTCCTGCTACAGCCTTGTCGAAGCTGCTATACAGAGCTTCGGTCTGTCCGCTAAAGAAACCATGCTCTATCAGAAAGTCTCTTTCTTTATAGGAAAGCAGCACGCCGCCATCTACGGGGGTAGTGCTGATATAGCAACTTAATTCAGCTGTTGTAAAGCCAAAATTCAGCAGGTTGAGTGTGAGATTTTTTGTAGTCATAGTTGATGCGAAGTGTTGGTTGCCTGTATGTTAGTATGTAAGTGTGTAGCAAATATACTAAACAAATTCTGATAAATTATTGATTCGCTGCAAAAGTTATGCACAAAAGGTGATATCGGCGAGCATAATTTGTGGAGCGTTGTAAGTGGTTGTATATCAAATTGAGTGGTTGGCGTGTGTCTTTGTGATGACCAGGGGGCTTTGTTCGTGAAAATGAGAGACAGGAACGAGCCTTCACTATTGGATGGGGGAATAAGGTTTTTATCTGTATGGATTCCTGTTTTTCTACTAAGGTTCGGAAATGGGTTGCTTTCAGTGGGATGTGCGAAAACTTATTTTTGCCGACCTTTGCGTGGATGTGCCAGATGCCATGCATCTACTTCGTCGGCCTTGTAATAATCTTCACGGCCAACTTTGACTGATAAGGGGAATCCGGGTGCTTTCTTTTTTCGGTTCAGCGTACTTTCGCTAAGCCCAAGCAATTCGCGGACCTGTAGGCTGTTGTAGGTGCGTTCGGTGGGGTTGGTAGCTGCTTTTGTAGCTGCCTGAGTCGTTGTTGCAGCGGATGGGGCAGGGTGGATGATCGGCTTTTTGCTTATCCCGCATATCGGTGCAGGCTCCACTACGAGCGATTTGTAGAGCCATTCTTCGGTGAGTGGATGGGCAACTACATCCCGCAGTGCGTATTGAATTTCCAGGTACGCCTTCGCAATGCAGGTTTTCAGGAGTTGAAATATATACACATTGCTTTGTGTGTCGAAGTCATCTCTCTTCAGGCTCTCAAAGGCTTTTAGTTTTTCTCCCACCAGCATCAGGCACGAAGTAAGGTGCTTGTCCAATATCTGATCGCGGTACCAGGTCCGTATCTTTCGGTTGGATTCTCCTAACAGGAGTTGCAGCAAGTCTTCGGTATACAGGTAGGTTTCGCTTACTATTTTGCGGTAGTACCAGGTGGTTTTCAAACTGTGTGGGCGTCCCACTTCCATCAGGTACACACCAGGGTCGGGGATATTCATAAAGATCAATTCGTCGACCTTTAGTTTCCAGGACGGCCCTTCGGCATTCTCGGGCAACAGGGGATTCATGCTCCCCAACATGATTTCCTGAAACAGTGGAAAATAGTAATCGATGGTCATCTTATCGTCTGCATTTAAATTTTGTTACAGCTGATCTCTGTAGTTGGTTTTTTATTATGATGGATGGCAATTACGAATGGTTCTGATATACATTTATCGGAGATGCTTTTATAATGCGATTTGTAGAATACCAGGGATAGCTACTGAAAACGAGATATACAACTATGATTTTAGCTTTCCCTTGACTGGATTCATAAACAAATACCCGAATCAATCTAAAACTTGAATGTTTACATCGAATTGCTACAAATATTTATTGCCCCCACAAATATAGATATTTTTTTTCGATAACCTAAATAAGGTAATATCTTGTTTCTTATTGAAAAACTTCCCTGCTGACCTGGTGGAGCAGGGGAGGGGAGAAGGCGTTTGATTGGATGTGATAATCAATGCATTTACAGGATAAATAATCATTTGAATCGATTGGAATACTACGGGTTACATTATTTATTTGGATAGTGCTGTATAAAATTTATCTTCTTTCCATCTCCGTACATTGTTCTGAATATAATCGGCAATCCGGTTCATCTCCTCCTGATCCCTCACAATATGATCGTGAAACCGCGCCTGCCACCCAAAATCCATTTTGTTTTCGTGGGCAAAACGGGTGATTGCCCGTTTGTATCCACCCACCATGGTTGACAATTTACCACGTTTGATCGAAACAGATTGCATTTTTTTATCCACCATTCCATTTTTCCACCGTTGGTTGTGTAGAGACGATGTGCACATCGTCTCTACGTAGGTTCGATCATCCTGTTTCGGTTTATTATCAGACGATGTGCACATCGTCTCTACGTGATTGGCATTGTTTTCTATCGTATCCGCAACAATTACAATGGCATGAATATGGTTAGGCATCACCACATACAATGGAATTGTGCAATTGGGATAATGCCGGGTGATTTGTTCCAGATTATCCACCGCATATTTCCCGATTTCTGACAATATCATTTCATCCTTCCGAATCTCCCCAAAATAATGTTGCCTATGTCGCGTACAAATGGTCACAAAATATTCGCCACCGTTGTAATCGTGCCATTGCGCACGCGCCGACGGTATTCGGTATTTGTTTTGAAATTTTACAGGTTTCATAATATTGCGATTTAATTTATTTTCTGCAAACCCCGCGTCCCTACCGTAGAGACGATGTGCACATCGTCTCTAAATTGGATGATGTTTTTCAACGTTGGTATTTTATTAGACGATGTACACATCGTCTCTACACAATTGCGCCAGCACAATGATTGATTCGTCCCAACCGAATTCCGCACGATTATAACCCCTTCAATTCCGTATCGCATGATGCGTTAATTTTATTGATTTATCCGTTATCAGGATTGTACGATTTAATTTATTTTCTGCAAACCCCGCATCCCTACCGTAGAGACGCCATATATGACGTCTCTACCAATTGCGC
>JBJOOU010000185.1:0-3300 GCA_046051105.1 Bacteroidota bacterium | reverse complement strand
GAAATATTGAAATTCCATATTATTGAGCTGTAGGTATTTTTTTTCGTTGTAAAAATAGCACAATAATTTTGAATGTGAATCATTCGGCGAAGGAAAAATAAACAAAACAAAAAAAGGTACTATCCTAAAATCCGGGTAAGCTCTATTTTTGCCGATTGGATCAGCCAATTTTAAAATAATATTTGAGTTTTATCTATAATTTCAATTATTTCTGCTACATTTGGAGGAGATAAATTTTAAAGTTAATATTAAGGAGAAAGTTCACCTCCAATGAGGTAAAAAAAGCGAATACTCGTGACGAGCATTCGCTTTTGTATTTGAATAAGAATAGCTATGAAAAGTTATTTCACTTTCACCGGCTCAATTCCTTTGTGTGTTGGCGTGGTTCGTTTGATAGTGCCGTCGGCATTGAATTCGAGTTTATCGATACATACTTCGCGGTTGTAGCCTGCTGCATCGCCCATAGTTATTCCTTTAGGATAATTGAAGCGGTGGTACACGATATACCATTCGTCTTTGCCCGGAATTTGCAATACGGCATTGTGTCCGGTGCCATAGATGCCTGCCGAAGGGTCTTTGGCGATCACCAGGTTGTTGGCCGGAATCGTGAAATCGCCCAGCGGAGAATCCGAAATGGCATAACGCACGCGGTAGTTTTCGCTGCGGGTATCGTCTTCGGACCACATAAAGTAATATTTGCCGTTGCGGAAGAACACATAAGTGCCTTCGCGATAGGTATTGTCGGGTTTCAGCAGCTTGATGGTTTCTTTTTTAATCGACATCATATCGTCGTTCAGCTCGGCACCTGCCATAAATCCATTGCCCCAATAAAGGTAGCTTTTGCCGGTTTGAGGGTCGGTAAATACATCCTGATCGATGTTTTGACCGCCTTTGGCACCTTCAATTTTAAAGTCGATTAACGCCTGCCCAAGATCCGTGAAGGGGCCGGTAGGATTATCGGACGACGCTACACCTATTTTTTGTGCCGCCGAAAAGTAATAAAAGTATTTATACTGTCCGTTGATTTTTTTCTCCACAATGCAAGGCGCCCACGCGTTGCGGTTGGCCCAGCTCACGTCTTTGCCCAACTGAATAATCACGCCTTCGTCGTTCCAGTTTACCAGATTGTCCGACGAAAAGCATTTGAAATACGTGCCCGACCATCCGGTAAATCCATCACTGGTAGGATACAGGTAGAATTTGCCTGTTTTTTCGGCATACAAAATATCCGGATCGGCATACAGCCCGTTCAATACCGGATTGTGGTTTTTTACGGTAGAGGCGCTGTATTTTTCGGCGTTTTTGCCAATTTTTACTTCGTAAGTCACATCGCCTTTGCTGAAATCGGCATTGCCAATGGTTTTTACGGTTACTTCTTTCGATGTATCAAAAGCGGGTGCAAAAGTGCCCAAGTCGGTAGTCGATTCTACAGGTAGTGTCACCTTTTTCGCTTTCTCGTCCACCACGATATTCACCGGGCGCAAGCCAGCTGCTTTGGCGGAGTTGAACACATCCGCTGGTTTGGTGTAATATGCTTTCAGGCGGGCTTCTTCGGCAGCGGTAATCGGCAAAACCGTTCCGTGGCGCGGATGAAAATCCATGGTTACGTCCTGATCAATTACTTTGAAATTTTCCAAATCGACACTGCGGGTAAACTGATAGCGTCCGCTGGTGTACATGTCGTACATCAAAATCCAGTCGTTTGAATTGTTCAGTTTAAATACGCCGGCACCTTCTACCGGGCTGGTGGTTTGTTGCAGGTATTTATCTTCCACTTTCCAATCGCCGGTCAGTTTGTCGGCAGTAGCTTTTTTGATGCCATTGCCATGTCCTTCGGTTTTGAAAAACAGGTGGTATTTGCCGTTGTTGTACACAATGTCGCCATCAATACAGGCTTTCTGATCCGGACTGAAAAACAATTGTTTAGGAGTACCTTCCAATGCAGTAAAGTCTTTGTTTACATAGCTGTAGTAGATTTTATCGTACTCGCCCGGAGCATCTTTCAGAATGGAGTAATATACCATGTATTTTTTAGCCTGCGGATCGTAAATGGTTTGTGGAGCCCACACGCGCAACACTTTTCCAAACTCATTTTGATATGTAGTGGGAAAATGGATGCTCTTTGAAGTCCAGTGAATCAGGTCTTTTGATTTAAGCAATACCATACCGCGATTGGAGCTCCAGCCATTGGCCGACACCATATCTGTCACCACCATATAAAAGGTTTTGCCGTCTACACCTCTCAGGATATGCGGGTCGCGCACACCGCCTGTCAGGCTGATATCAGCAGAATTAATCACCGGTTGGTCGTGATTCAGCGCTTTAAAGTTGTAGCCATTGTCGCTCACTGCAAAACGGATTTGCTCTTCGTCCTTCCGGTTTCCGGTGAAATACACAAACAGGTAAGCCGATGTCTTGCTTTTTTTGCTGACACAACAAGATGATTTTTCAGCTTGCTGAGTTGCTTGTAGTTGCGGCATCAATGTGGAGCCTGCAACGAGAATACAAAGTAACTTCTTGTAAAAATTCATATTTATAACTGGTTGATTCGTGAAGTGTAAAAATAGAAAATGTTCTTGAATTGTGAGTTCAAAAACATTTTCAAATATGTGGATAAAACTATATATAAGAATGAATCACATAGTTACACACTAGTTTTTTCGTTTAGAATATACAATTTAAAGAACACATAGCTGTGAAATAATAAATTATTTCACGTTGAATTACTTCTGATAGTTTGATCTTACTGTATCCCTGGGTAAATGGTTTCAACCATTTACAACTATATGTTCTGAGTCTTACTTTGAAAAAGAACAAACTAGTGTGTAACTATGTGTTTGCCTCTTCAATTACTGAAACTTAAAAGCTTTCTTTTCCAGGAAGAAACGATAATCCTTCACCATTCCTTTAGTGCTCTTGTCGGTGCGCGGCAATATACGGAAGCCGGTCACTTTTACGTCCTTGCCCATATCTATCACCACCTGATGAGGGTGATTTGCCTTGTCGCCGATTTTAGTTTGCCAGATAATCGATTCCTGAATATCAAACAGTTTGTCAGCTCCGTTAGCGGCTTTGGTGGTTTCTTCACTGTCGGCAAATACTACTTTCCAATTGATAGAAGAAACTGATTTTCCATCTTCACCCAGAATTTCAAACTCGGCAATCGATGTAGAATTATCGTTGGCATTTTGTGCGTTCAAAGCTTCAAAGCAGAAATAACGACCTTCTGTTGGTTCTTCCAGTGTAATTGTTTTCCATCCTGTAGTAGCAGGTAATGTGCCTGCATTTACAGCGTTCACG
>JBJOOU010000184.1:0-11900 GCA_046051105.1 Bacteroidota bacterium | reverse complement strand
CCCCAACTGGAAGAAGGGGATCTGGCCGCCGGGGTAATTACTTTACAGGGTGGATCTTTGTCCAATACTGTGGAACAGGTGCAAAAAGCCAATAAGATCTTGCTCGATTCTTTCCCCGAAGTAAAACATGCTGTGTGCAAAATAGGGGCCGGCGAAATACCCACCGACCCAACTCCGATGGAAACCGGCGACTACATTATCACCCTGAAACCGAAAAGTGAATGGACATCAGCAGCAACCCGCGAAGAGTTGGTGGCGAAAATGGAAGAAGCACTGATACCGCTCGCCGGTGTAAAGTTTGAATTTCAGCAACCGATACAAATGCGTACCAACGAATTGCTATCGGGTTCGAAACAGGATATTGCTATCAAGATTTTTGGCGACGATCTCGACCTGCTTTCCACCAAAGCCAACGAAGTAGAAAAGCTAATCCACTCGATGGAAGGTATAGAAGACATCAATGTGGAAAAGGTGACCGGATTGGCACAAATACAGGTGGAATACAACCGCGACCGTCTGGCTCAGTACGGCCTGTCCGTTGCCGAGCTGAACAAAGTGCTGCGAACAGCTTTTGCCGGTAGCGAGGCGGGCATGGTGATGGACGAAGAAAAGCGATTTGCGATGGTGGTACGCCTGGATAAAGATTACCGACAGGACATCGACAACATTCGCTCCCTATCGGTGAGTTTGCCGGGTGGCGGACAAATACCCTTTGATCAGTTGGCAGATATCAACATTAAATCAGGGCCGGCACAGGTTTCGCGCGAAAACACCAAGCGCCGCATCACCATTGGATTTAATGTGCGCAACCGCGATATCGAAAGCGTGATAAAAGAAGTATCGGCAGGTATCGACTCCAAAATACAATTCCCCAGCGGATATTACGTGAGCTATGGCGGGCAGTTTAAAAATCTGGAGGCGGCCAAAAGCCGACTCGCAATAGCCGTTCCGGTAGCCTTGTTGCTGATTTTTATACTGCTGTTTTTCACCTTCAAATCGGTGAAACAGTCGCTGCTTATTTTTAGTGCTGTACCCATGGCTTCGGTAGGTGGAATACTGGCTCTGTGGCTACGCGGAATGAATTTTTCGATTTCAGCAGGGGTGGGATTTATTGCGCTGTTTGGAGTGGCGGTGCTGAATGGCATTGTGCTCATAGCTGAGTTCAACCGGTTGGAGCAGGAAGGCATCACCGATATAGCCGAAAGGGTACGCAAAGGGCTTCACAGCCGACTGCGCCCCGTAATTATGACAGCAACAGTGGCCTCGTTGGGTTTTATGCCGATGGCCTTATCCACCTCGGCCGGAGCCGAAGTACAAAAACCATTGGCTACCGTGGTCATCGGCGGTTTAATCAGTTCCACGCTGCTCACACTGGTGATTCTGCCCGTATTTTATATCTTCAGTCAGCAGGGGTTCCGAAGCCGCCGACGCAGAAAGGCAGTCGGGGTGCTTGCATTGTTGCTGTTGGTGAACTGTGGACTACACGCACAAACAGCCGAAGCCATTTCGGCAAAGGAGGCCGTGCGGATGGCTTTATCCAACAACCTGGCCGTACGGTCGGCACGTCAGCAAACCGAAATAGGCAAAACCCTGAAAAAAGCAGCATGGGACTTACCCAAAGCTACTGTCGATGCTCAATATGGGCAGTTCAACTCAGTCGTCCACGACAATAGTGTGGGAATTACCCAGTCGATGGCTTTCCCCACCTATTATATCCACCAAAGTAAACTGGCCAACACTACCGCCAAAGGTATTGAGTACCAAAGTAAAGAAACGGAACTGAACATTGCCACGCAGGTAAAACAATTGTATTGGCAGCTAAGCTATCTGTATTCGAAGCAAAAACTACTGAGATACCAGGACAGCCTGTTTACCGGCTTTAGGGCTGCCGCCGAACTGCGCTCCCAACTGGGCGAGACCAATCAGCTGGAGATGATTTCAGCCCGCTCGCAAAGTATGGAAGTCAGTAACCAGCTGCAACAGAGCACGGCTGACATCCGGATAAGCCTTCAGCGACTGGCCACTTTGCTCAACAGAGCCCCCGATTTTGTGCCTGCTGATACGGTACTGATAAAACTATCGTCATCGCCAACCGATCCAACTGCCGGCTACAGTCACCCTACGCTGGCTTACAGTCAGCTACAGGTAGAACAATCCCGCATCGAAACAAAAATTGAAGCCAGTAAACTATTGCCCGACTTATCGGTAGGTGTGATAAGTCAAACCATTCAGGGCACACAGGAAGTGAACGGGATGGCCAGATCATTCGGCCCCTCCGATCGTTTCACGTTTATTCAGGCAGGTATCAGTGTACCATTATGGACACGCCCTTCTGCAGCCCGCATCAAGGCAGCCCGGCTAAAAGAAAAAGCAACTCAGGACGATGCACAATACCAAACGCTTAATTTCCGGAACACCTACCAAACGCTGTTGCTCGAACTCACCAAAAACAGCAACAGTGTGGACTATTACGAAAAGCAGGCTTTAAAGGAAGCTGATGCGATTATCAGGCAAGCCACCCAAAGCTATCGGGCCGGAGAAATGGATTATCTGGATTATATCCAAAACCTGAACCGGGCTTTGGGGATTAAACAAAACTACCTGAACGCCCTCAACGACTACAACCAGAGCGTTATATCACTGGATTATATGCTGGGAAAAGCCGAATAGCCGGGCGATCAGCATTCATCAACTTTATGAACTCAACAAAAAAATCAATTATGACTAAAAACAACTATATAATTACAAGCCTGCTGCTCATAGGAATGCTCGGGCTATTTTCCTGCAAAAAACAAGCTACAACCGCCGGAGCCGAAGAAAAAGAAGAAGAGGTATTGCCCGAAGATATAGTGGAAATGCGTCAGGACCAGATTCAACTGGCAGGTATCGAAACAGGGAAAATCAGTTTGCGCACCATGAGCGGCATTCTCAAAGTGAATGGCACCGTTACCGCAACCCCTCAAAACACGGCAGCAGTGAGCATGCCACTCGGCGGGTTTATCAAAAGTACCCGCCTGATGCCGGGCAGCAGAGTGACCAAAGGGCAAACCCTGGCCGTAATCGAAAATCCGGAGTTTATTGACCTTCAGCAGGATTATCTGGAAGCTAAAACCAAACTGGAATATACCGAAGCTGACTATCGCCGACAAAAAGAACTGTATAAAAACGAAGTATCGTCGGCCAAAAACATGCAACAGGCCACAGCCGACTACCGCAACCTGAAAATTCAGGTAAAAGCGCTGGAACAAAAACTCGAACTGATCGGGATCAATGCCTCCCGCCTCACCATCGACAATATCAGCCGTTCTGTCAATCTGCCATCGCCCATCAGCGGCTATGTAAAGACCGTGAATATCAATATCGGAAAAGCCGTATCGCCCACCGATATTCTGGTCGAAATTATCAACGAAAACAACCTGATCATACAGCTTACCTTATTCGAAAAGGACGTAAATAAGGTACGAAATCATCAAAAGATACACTTTGTGGTGAATAACGAATCCGAAGAGCATACCGCCATTGTATATCAAACAGCACAATCGGTAGATACCGACAAAAGCTACAAAGTGTACGCCGGCATACAGGGCAGTTGTCAGCGCATTGTGCCGGGCATGTACGTAAATGCAAGAATCGAATGCAGCACAGCCAATGTTACTGCCGTTCCCAACGAAGCCATTGTTAGCTTCGACAACAAAGACTATATTTTTGTGCAGGAAAAAAACAAAGTGGAAGATGGCAAAAATTTCATCGAATACAAAATGATTCCCGTACGGAAGGGCCTTAGCGATGGCGATTTTACCGAAGTAGTTCTCCCCGCCACCGTGGATTACGCCAAAACAAAACTGGTGGTAAAAGGAGCTTACAACCTGCTATCGGCCAAAAAGAATGCAGGCGAAATGGCCTGCTAAGCAGTCGGTGCAGATGCTTCAATAACGAAAAAAAGTAATAAGGTCGTTTCAGTTTTTATACCGAAACGACCTTATTAGGTAAGTGAACGAAATTAGTTTATACTATTTTGCCGCCCCTAATTATTCCCTTCGGTCATGACCGTTGGTTCCCCTCCCGATGAATCGGGATAAATGGCGGGGACTTTTGCCGAGCAAAAATGCTGATTATTTCTACAATTCTCGAGTCTCGTAGCCCCCTTTAGGGGGTTGGGGGCAGATAAGAAAAAATGAATGATACTATCAATTAATTCTGAACACTTACTTACAGCGTCAGTCAATACCTGCAATTTATATTGCTTTATTCACCAGCCCCAAAAATGATCAAACAATCATTTGGAGATGAACCACAAAAGTCACTATACTTCAAAAAAACTCGTTATTCGAGTCAGTTCTGTTATTAATAAAACTGAAACAAAAACAAATCAGGTGTTCCACTCAGCATGGTGGCCGAGAACAGAAGTTCAACCGTCCTCCCGTCAATCAATTGCATGCTTGTTTTTTCTTTATATAAATCCACTCCCTTACTCAAATTTGCCACATATGCCTGAAAATTTTCAATGCGAGAAATAAACTGCTCTTCCTTCTGAATCTCACTCCTCCCAACATTAAACTGAAATATCGCCTGCAAATTTATATCTATCAACCGACAGCTACTATCGACCAACACACTGCTTACCGGCAAGGATCTGAAGCCAGCCATGTATTCCGCATCATTTTCTGTTATACTCAATCTTCGATACATCGCAAATAATAACGCTCTATGATTATTCACAAAAAGCGGGTGCAAAGTAAACCATAATAAATAGTCCGTGTTGCTGCATATATTTGACATTTATCATGAAGTGACACACCCACCATTCATCACTAATCCTTCAGACGCAATACATTGCCTCTCTACCCACTACAATTATCATTAATCACTAATCATTCATCATTAATCATTAATCACTAATCACTAATCATTAATCACTGATAAGTCGCTTTACCGCATCTTTAAGCCATATATCCCGTATATATCCCGTATATATCCCGTATATAAACCGTATATATCCCGTCCCTATAAAGACACGAAATATAGGTATAAAAAATACATGTTTCATAAAATTAAACTATATTTGTAACGGCCTACAACTACGGCAATGCATCGCATCAACTTTCTAATTTCTAACGTCTAATTTCTAATTTCTAACTCTCCATGGCACGCCTCAAAAATCTGACACAAATGACCGGCCCGATGGCCAACATCAGCATGTACACCCGCAACGGAAGCGACGAAGTGATTATTCGCACCAAAGGTGGCCCCAGCAAAAAGCAAATCAAAACCAGACCGGAGTTTGAACCAGTACGACTCAACAATGCCGAGTGGGCAGGCTGCATGAAAATGAGCAGCCAGATACGCCGCGCCTGCCTGGAAATGAAGTCGCTGGAGGATTACCCCGTAACGAGCACGCTCAATGCGCTGGCCAAACACATCCAAAAGCTGGACACCGAACTCCCGCAGGGACAACGCAGCATTCGCCTCTCCCACTACCCCGACCTGCTCACGGGACTGAACTTTAGCCAAAAGCAAGTACTGGAGAGTGTATTGCGGGTAGCCATCACCGCCTCTATCGACCGCAGCACCGGCAAAGCGCTGATAGAAATCCCCACCATCGAAACAGCCATCAACCTCTACAACGGACGCTCGCTGCCTTACTTCCGCATCAAAGCCAGTCTGGCCGGAGTATGCGACGTGACTTTCGACGGGGAAGTCAAGCGCTACGACTACCCGGAACATAACTTCTGCTACAAAGACCGCGGCGTGTATTGCTCCGACTGGCTCCCTACCTCGGGAACGGTGCCCGCTACCACCGTTGCGCTGGACTACCCGATGATACTCGACCCGATACCGGACTACGTTACGTTGGTGCTCTGCCTGGGCGTGGAATTCGGCAAAAACAGTTTCGGCAGCGTCATAGAACCCGTAAAATACAGCGGCGCAGGAAAAGTGATGAAATGCGGGTGATAGTTTGTAGTTTGTAGTTTGTAGTTAGTAGTGGGTAGTAGAGACGCAATTTATTGCGTCTCAATGATTAACGATTAATGATAAGTGTAGTTGGTAGAGACGCAATATATTGCGTCTGAATGATTAACGATTAATGATAAGTGACAGGTAGAGACGCAATATATTGCGTCTCAATGATGGGTGGTATCTGCCCCTACCCCCTCCCGTTGCACGGGATAAATTGCGGGGAATGAAGTTACCTTCGTATCTGCCCCTAGCCCCTAAAGGGGTACTAAATTACTTTCGTCTCCTATAAGAGTGATAAATGATTAGTGATAAATGATTTTGGAGGCGGTCGATGGCCTGTGGTGAGGGGGTGACTTGGGTTCACCCGTTCACTAATGAACTTCTAACCCAATTGCTGCGATGCCTCCAAACCATCGTATCCATACATACTCATTCAGGGGCTATAAGACCTAACAGGTTTTGGAAACCTGTTAGGTCTATTGATTCCGAACCTTATTGGAAGGATAACTGTTTATTTTCCAGACCTGATTAGGCGATAATCAATAAAAGAATCAGCTTATGTGTTTTACAGTAGCAATTATGAAGGATGGCGTGTTGATGACCGCCGAACAGTATTACGATAGTCTTCCGCTAAATATTCGAAAAAAGAAGAAGAACCCTTTGCAAACGGAAATACCTGACCAATATATGGCCAGCGGGTTTTCTCACCCGCAATTGCCGGTGATCACTGAAAATGACTGGGGGCTGAAGGAATGGGGGCTGATACCGAATTGGACACCCTCGCGCCAAAAAGCTGAAGAATTAAGAAACATGACGCTGAATGCTGTTTCGGAAACGATTTTTGAGAAACCGTCGTTCCGTAAAAGTATTTTGTTGCAACGATGCCTGTTGCCGGTGTCGGGTTTCTTTGAGTGGAGGGAGTTTCAGGGACAGAAATATCCTTATTATATCTACCCGAAAGAAATGCCGGGTTTTCTATTGGCTTCGGTGTTTGATAGCTGGACAGATCAGCTGACGGGTGAATGTTTTGATACCTTTAGTATTGTGACCACGGCCGCCAATCCGTTGATGGAAGAAATTCATAACCTCAAGAAAAGAATGCCTTTGATTCTGGATTATGAGCAGGCTCAGTTGTGGGTCGACAGCAACAGCTCCCGCGAAGGTATTGAGCAACTGATGATTCCTTATGACGAACGAAAAATGGAGGCGCATACCATCACGAAGGCTGCCAGCAATGCCAAAGTCAATCGGAATTATCCCGAAATTCTGCACAAAGTAAGCTACCCGGAGCTGAACCAGCAAACGCTGTTTTAGGTAAAAAGAATTCTTTGTTCCAATATCTGCCCCTACCCTCCGTCAAGTCGGACAGGCGCTCCCGTTGAACGGGATAAATGGCGGGGAATGAATTTTGCCCCTACCCCCTAAAGGGGAATGAAGTTACTTTCGTTTCATATATTTGCTCCTATAACTGCCCCTACCCCCTAAAGGGGAATGAGATTACCTTCGTCTCCTACAACCCAGTTTTCTGAATTCTACATCTGAAGGGTTGGATTTTCATTTCTATGCTCCAAATAATTCAGCTGCGGCAAAAATTCCCTCCCGATAGGGATCGGGACAAGCAGGGCTTGGGGCAAAATCATTCGAACTATTCTGCAAAAGCCCGATGGCCGGTGGTGAGGGGGGTGACTTGGGTTCACCCGTTCACTAAGTAACTCCTAACCCTATTGATGCGATGACCTGGAGTCATCGTATCAATACATACTCGTTCCGGGGCTATAAGACCTAACAGATTCAAAAACTGTTAGGTCTGGGGCTTTTTTTTATTGTTCATTGGAAGAAAATAATTAACTGTATGGTAGGCTGTTTGAAATGTTATTTGTAAATTTGGGGCTTAGTATAAACAGACGATTAAAAATTAATGGCCATTAAAAAATCGGAGTTATACAGCACTCTGTGGAAAAGCTGTGATGAGTTGCGAGGAGGAATGGATGCCAGTCAGTACAAGGATTATGTACTGGTGGTTTTGTTCGTGAAATATGTCAGCGATAAATACAAAAACAACCCTGATTCTTTGATAGAGATACCCGAAGGATGCACGTTTGATGACTTTGTGGAGTTGAAGGGAAAATCGAATATCGGGGAAGAAATCAATAAGAAAATGGCTGCGTTGGCCGAAGCCAATGATTTGAGCGGCGTGATCAATGTAGCCGACTTTTGTGATGAGCAAAAGCTGGGCAAAGGCAAGGATTTGGTAGATACGGTCAGTAACCTGATAGGGGTATTCCAATCGTCGGGGCTGGATTTTGGAAAGAACCGTGCCAACGACGACGACCTGATGGGAGATGCCTACGAATACCTGATGAAACACTTTGCCAGCGAAAGCGGAAAAAGCAAAGGCCAGTTCTACACCCCTGCCGAGGTAAGCCGGGTAATGGCAAAAGTCATCGGGCTGCAAAACACCAGCAGCAAGCGCACCACCATTTACGACCCTACCTGTGGTTCGGGCTCGCTCCTGCTCAAAGCATTGGCCGAGACACCCCACGGCGCCACCCTTTACGGTCAGGAAAAAGACAGCGCTACCGTAGGTTTGGCCAAGATGAATATGATATTGCACGGCGAAGACCTGGCCGATATCCGTCAGGGCGACACCATCAACAACCCGCAATTTAAAGCAGCCGAAGAAGGCAGTACGCTGGCAAGCTATGATTTTGTGGTGGCCAACCCGCCCTTTTCCACCAAATCGTGGCTGAAAAGTGCCAAAGAAGAAGACGAATACGGACGCTGGAACAGCACCATCGGTGTGCCGCCCGAGAAGAACGGCGACTATGCCTTTTTGCTGCACATTATCCGCACCATGAACCGACACGGACAGGGTGCCTGCATTCTGCCACACGGGGTGTTGTTTCGCGGTAATGCCGAAGCCACCATCCGCAAACACATTGTGGAGAAAGGCTATATCAAAGGCATTATCGGATTGCCCGCTAACCTGTTTTACGGCACAGGCATACCCGCCTGCATCATTGTACTCGACAAAAAAGAAGCCACCGACCGCACGGGTATTTTTATGATTGATGCCAAAGCTGGCTATGCCAAGGACGGTCCCAAGAACCGCCTGCGTGAACAGGATGTGCGCCGCATAGTGGACGTATGGAATGCCCAAAAACCCGTGGCGCATTATGCCCGTTTTGTGGAAAAATCCGAGATTGTACGCAACGACTATAATCTGAACCTGCCCCGCTACATCGAATCGGAAGATACGGAGATTGTACAGGACATAGAAGCCCACTTGCGCGGTGGATTGCCGCAACACGATATAGTGCAATTGCAACATTACTGGGAGGCCTGTCCGGCACTGAAAGAAGCGCTGTTTGCCCCAATGGCCGACCGCACAGGCTACTACAGCCTGCAATGCGAACCCACGCAGATACGCGAAGCGGTGCAACAGCACCCCGACTTTGTAGCGCAAACCACCGCCTACCGCACGCATTACGACGAATGGAAAGTGCAGGTGCGCCCGTTACTCGAAGCCATTGATGCCAACACCCACCCCAAGGAACTGATACAGGAGCTGGGCAACCTGCTGCTGGAGAAATTTGCCGTCGACACGCTGTTGGTAGAATCGTATGATGTGTACGAACAGTTGCTCACCTACTGGAACGAAACGATGCAGGACGATGTGTATCTGGTGGCTTCGGATGGATGGAAGGCGGAACTTTACACTCCGCAGCCTGCTGCCAAAAAAGACAAGGACGGCAACCTGAAAAAGGTAAAAGAGAAAAAAGCTGCCACGCCCGAGGATGTGGTGTGCGACCTTCTGCCCGTATCGGTAGTGATAGATGTCTGCTTTAGTGAGATGAAAGCACTGATTACTGCTGCCGAAGAAAAGATAGCCGAAAGCGAAACAGCGCTGAACGAATTGCTGGAAGAAGAAGCCGAAAACTACTTTGACAGCAGCAACTTTACCAACGATACCATCAACGACGGTAATGTAAAGAAACGCATACGCGACCTGAAAGGCAATCCAGCGGCCAAAGCCGAAATACAGCTGCTGGAAAAATACCTGCAACTGAAAGAAGATATGGCGGACGGCAAAAGGGTGTAAAAAGCCCTGAAATACGAATTATTGACCAAGCTGGCCGACAAATACAAGGCGCTGACCGAAGAGGAAACCCGCTACTTAGTGCTTGAGAAAAAATGGTTAGCTACTTTAGCAGAACGCCTCGACAGCGAAATGCAACAAATCAGCCAAAACCTAACCACCCGCGTAAGCGAACTGGCCGAACGCTATGCACAAACCCTATCGGCTATTGATAAGGATATTATGGAGTTGGAAGAGAAAGTAAAGAAACATTTGTCATTAATGGGATTTACGCTGTAAGTTATGGAAGTAATGAAACAAGGATATAAGCAAACGGATATTGGGGTGATTCCGGAGGATTGGGAAGTTGTAAAATTTACAAACTGTGCAACTTTAAAACATGGCTTTCAATTTAGAGAAGAACATTTTTCAAAGAATGGAATAAAAGTAGTTAAAATTGGAACTCTTCAGTATGATGGGAAACTTGACTTTTCAAATGCAACTTTTATTAACCCAAGTGATTTGAATAAGTTTTCCAATTTTCTATTGGCAGTGGGAGATATATTAATGGCATTAACTGGTGCTACATTAGGTAAGGTTTCGATTGTTGAAACAAACGAAACCTTACTACAAAATTACCGAGTTGGAAATTTCTTTAATAAGCCCATTTGTGTGAAGGAATATGTTTACGTATTGCTTCAATCTGAATTTATTCAGAAGGCTTTCAAAAAACTAGTAAATGAAGCCGCACAACCGAACATAGGCAAGAGTGATTTTGATAAATTTTATGTACCAATACCTTCAACATTAGACGAGCAAACCGCCATCGCCACCGCCCTAAGCGATACCGATGCATTGATAGCCTCTCTGGATAAAAAAATAGCCAAAAAGCAACAAATCAAGCAGGGCGCTATGCAACAACTGCTTACCGGCAAAAAACGCTTGAGTGGGTTTAGTGGGGAGTGGGTGGAGAAAACAATCGGCGATGCACTTTCAATAAGGCATGGTCGTGATCAAAAGCAAGTTGAATGTGTAAATGGTAAATATCCAATTTTAGGAACTGGTGGCATAATAGGTAAAACAAACACACCACTCTATTCTAAAGAGTCAGTTCTAATTGGTCGGAAGGGCACAATAGACAAGCCTTATTATTTCGACACTCCATTTTGGACTGTTGATACTCTATTTTATTCTGAGATAAATTCCGGATATGATGCTAAATATCTCTTTTACATCTTCAGTCTAATCGATTGGTACTTATATAATGAAGCATCTGGTGTGCCGAGTTTAAATGCAAAAGTAATAGAATCGATAAAAATAAATATACCAAAAAACAAATCTGAGCAAACCGCCATTGCCCAAATCCTCACCGATATGGACAATGAAATAGCGCAGCTCGAAAAAGAGCGGGATAAATACAAAGAACTCAAAGCAGGGATGATGCAGGTGCTGCTGACGGGGAGGGTGAGGTTGGTGTAAACTTAGGGCAAAGATCTCATATTTGTAGAAATAGTATTCCGACCCTCGATCAGTATGGAGTTAATGAGTGATTTACTGAAAGGGAAGAATGAAATATGATAATTAGCCACAAAACTAAATAATATGGCATTCAAATTAACTCAAAAGAAGAAATACAGTTTATTCAGAGAATTAATCAATAATCCTCTTACTTTCAAGTATATTGATCAGGAAAATCTTATTATGGATTTCCTAACTGATATTTGGGAATTATATGGCATGCCCTCTCAAACAGATGATAGATTTAAACATGCATATGGAGAAATAAACCAACACATAGTCAACAACTATGATTGGAATAACGAATATTTGTTTATTGAGCGATTAAATTTACTTGAAAATGATG
>JBJOOU010000183.1:0-3519 GCA_046051105.1 Bacteroidota bacterium | reverse complement strand
CTTTTGCAGAGCGTATAAATGTACCCAGCAATCCGCGTAACTTCTGGTGCTATCGGATGCATATGACTTTGGAGCAGCTGCTGAAAGAAGATAAATTTAATCGTAAAGTGTCTGATGTGATCGAACGCTCGGGTCGATCATTCTAACGATTGTCAAGCATAAATAGATATAACTAACCAATTAACCAATATATTAATGAGCGATCAAAGATACAATCTCCGCGGCGTTTCTGCGTCGAAAGAAGATGTACACAATGCAATCAAAAACATCGATAAAGGTCTGTTCCCTCAGGCATTTTGTAAAATCATTCCCGATTTTCTGGGCAATGATCCTGAGTATTGTAATATAATGCATGCTGATGGTGCAGGTACCAAATCTTCATTGGCCTATATCTATTGGAAAGAAACCGGTGATATCTCTGTTTGGAAAGGTATTGCTCAGGATGCGCTGATAATGAATATTGATGATTTGCTTTGCGTGGGGGCTACGGATAATATCCTGCTTTCTTCAACCATCGGTCGTAATAAAAATTGCATTCCGGGCGAAGTGATTTCAGCCATTATTAATGGTACGAATGAACTGGTGCAGGAGTTGGCCGAGATGGGTGTAAATATCTATCCTACGGGTGGCGAAACGGCTGATGTAGGCGATTTGGTGCGTACGATTATTGTTGACAGTACGGTTACTTGCCGTATGAAGCGGTCGGAAGTGGTTGATAACGCCAATATACAGGCTGGCGATGTGATTGTAGGGCTTTCGTCGTGCGGACAGGCTACCTACGAAAAGGAGTACAACGGTGGAATGGGTAGTAACGGATTGACGTCTGCTCGTCACGATGTATTTGCCAATTATCTTGCCGTAAAATATCCTGAAAGTTATAATGCAGATATTCCTCAGGATTTGGCTTATTCGGGTTCGTGTAAGCTTACCGACGCTGTAGAAGGCCTGGATATTGATGCCGGAAAATTGGTGCTGTCGCCAACGCGTACCTATGCGCCAGTTGTGAAGAAATTGCTTTCTGAGCTGCGTCCTCACATTCATGGAATGGTGCATTGCTCGGGAGGAGCGCAAACAAAGATTCTGCATTTTGTGGAAAATCTAAAAGTGGTAAAAAACAATCTGTTTCCGGTTCCACCACTCTTTAAGCTGATACAAAAAGAGTCGGGCACTGACTGGAAAGAAATGTACAAAGTGTTCAATATGGGCCATCGTTTGGAAGTTTATCTGCCTGCTGAGTATGCTCAGCAAGTAATTGAAATTTCAAAATCCTTTGATATCGATGCGCAAATTGTTGGATATTGTGAGGCGTCGGACAAAAAGGAACTTCTGATTGAGAGCGAATTTGGCAAGTTCGAATATTGATTGAACGAAGGCAATTCTTATCTTACTGAAGGCATTGAGGTAGAACAATAAATAAGCGCCACTTTCATCAGAAAGTGGCGCTTATTATGTATGTGGCTGTCGTTTATAAAGTTAGTGATTAGGATGGATTACTGTTCCTACAACAAACTCCCCAAATTGGTAGTAAACAGTTTTACGGCAATAGCCAGCAGGATGATGCCAAAGAATTTGCGAAGGATATAAATGCCCCCCTCGCCGATCATTTTTTCGATTTTGGAGGTAGAATTCAATACAAAATACACAAATACGATATTCAGCACCAAAGCGCTGATAATATTGGGCATTGCGTATTCGGCACGTAGCGAAAGCAGGGTGGTAAACGAGCCGGGACCGGCTATCAGCGGGAATGCAATAGGAATAATCGACGAGCCGCCTTCAGGCCCTTTGTTGCGAAAAATCTCCACATCCAGAATCATTTCAACGGCAAACACAAAGATAATCAATGCCCCCGCCACAGCAAACGACTGAATATCTACATTAAACAGGCGCAAAATACCTTCCCCTGAAAACAGAAACACCAGCAAAATAATCAGCGCTACTGCACTGGCCCGCAGCGCATGCACGTCCTGCCCTTTGTGTTTTATATTCAGGATAATGGGAATGGAGCCCAAAATATCGATGATGGCAAAGAGCACCATAAAGGCGCTGGTAATCTGGATAAAGCTAAAATTGTTCATACCAATTGTTTCAATGTCTTTTTATTGATTTGCCTCCGTTCTGCATCAAAAAGCCAACCCCACTTGTTGAAATACCGAATCATATTGCTGATATGAATCCACAGCATTCGCGGACTGGTATACGAACTTTTGGCATGATGGTGAACGATGCTGACTTCGGGAAAAAAAACCGTCCGGTATTTCTGATGCATTCGTCGGGTCAGGTCGATATCCTCGGGATACATAAAGAACCGTTCGTCGAACAGTCCCACCTCCACCAGCGCCGCCGTACGCAGCAACATAAAGCAGCCCGATAAATAAGGAACCTCCATCACACGATCATAACCCGAAGCACGCAGTTCGAAACGCTCCATCCTTTTCATCGTCAAAGAAGCCGGCAAAAAGCGTCGAAAAATCAAATCGAAGGGTGTCGGAAGCAGTTTGCAAAGATATTGAATTTCTCCATCAGGATAATACACTTTAGGCATTATTTGTCCAATATCTGTATGATTATTCAAATATTCCAGAAGAATATCCAGTATGCGAAAGTCAAATGAAATATCCGGGTTGATCACTAAATGATAGGGAAGTTTATCAGCAATCGATTGCCGGATAGCGATATTATGAGCCGCTCCATAACCGATATTATTACCGGTAAAAACATACTCTACCCCCAATTCCCGAAATCCAATCCCCTCTACCGGCGAGTTGTCCACCAAAAAGATCTTTGAAACCAACACAGACTTCTTCAACTCCTCCACCAAAGGAGCAATCTCAGAAACGGTGTGGTTGTATAGGACGATGGAGGTGGTGAGCATTATATAGTACAATATTTCTGAAGCTGTTGAATATAAATTTCGATGATCTTTCGTTCATCAAACTTTTCCAAAATCATTTCACGTCCTTTATCACCCATCGTTTTTTGTACCTGAGTCGATGAATTTACCATCTGTTCCATTTTATTGGCTAAATCCTCAACATCCTTTATAGCACACATAAAGCCGTTCACTCCATCAACAACCAATTCGTTACATCCTACATTATCAGTAGTGATAATTGGCTTTCTCATACTCATTGCTTCCATCAGGCATCTGGGTACACCTTCCATATAGTAAGATGGTAACACAATACAATCAGCCTGTGCTATAAAATCCCGAACATCGATCGTTTCTCCCAAATACTGGATAATATTGGCATTTTGCCATTCCTCCACGGTTGCAAGAGTGATACTCTTTGAGCTTTCTTTCTCTTGTTTACCAAGCAGCTGCGATTGAAACTCAACACCTTTGCTCTTAAGCATCCTCGAGGCCTCTACATATTCCTCGATACCCTTCTCCTGAATCAGTCTTGACAATAGCAGAAAAGTAAATGTTTCATTCTTCGCAGCCTCTCTGGGTGCATAATAGTCAGAATCAATGCCTTCGCTTGGCAGAACAAAAGCTTTCCTGTTACCAATTATGTT
>JBJOOU010000182.1:0-2610 GCA_046051105.1 Bacteroidota bacterium | reverse complement strand
AAAATAGAGCTCACTAGCTACTAATATAATAGCAAACCACCGTGAAAGAGTTGCATAGCTCATTCACGGTGGTTGTATATAATCTTAGCTCAAAGACTCAGAAAAGTCAGAATTTAAGAAGATTGAATTTCTGTTTCGATTTCAAATAGTAATTAAAAACGATACTTTTGGAATAGATTGTTTCCAAACTCTCTTTAGTTGCCGATCGTTGAGTCTCTGCGCGCTTCAGTTCAAACGATGGCTTCAGTTTTTTATAATCTCTCCTCGCCTTAAACACACTATATGCATTTTTTCGCTTTCCCGTAACAAACAATTGCAAAGCTGCCACATAGTCAAACCAGAATCTTGCACATAGAACCCGTTTCAAATCCTTCTGCGGAAGATTTTTATAAAGCATCAACTGATTGTTCCTGAAATTAAGATAGGTTTTATAAGGACTTTCTGTATTTAAAGTACCGCCTCCTACATGAAACACTTCGCTTTGAGGTACACAGACAATTCGGTATCCGCGACTATTGATACGCCAGCAAAGATCTATCTCTTCCATATGGGCAAAAAATTCATCATCAAGCCCTCCTACTTCCCAATACACCGTTGACCGCACCATTAAGCAAGCACCCGAAGCCCAAAAAATATCTTTCACCTCATCATATTGCCCGGAATCCACCTCCACACTCCCCATAATACGCCCCCTACAAAACGGAAAGCCATATTTATCAATAAAACCACCGGCAGCACCAGCATGTTCAAAGAGTTTTTTGTCATGAAAAGCTTTAATCTTGGGCTGACAAGCCGCTACATCCTGATTTTTATCCAGAAAATCAATCAATGAATCGAGCCAATTTTCGGAAACTTCCACATCCGAATTCAACAGCACATAATATTCAGCATCCACTTGTGCCAGTGCTTTATTATAACCACCCGCAAATCCATAATTCTTATCAAGCACGATGGTTCGTATTTGCGAAAACTCTTTCGCCAACAATTCCATTGAACCATCCGTAGAAGCATTATCAGCTACAATAATTTCAGCACCATGGTTAGTAGTATTTTGTATTAAAACCGGAAGAAATTGTTTCAAATATTTCTCTCCATTCCAGTTCAGGATAACAACAGCCGTCTTCAACATGAATAGTCTATTAAGAATTATTACGGGTAAATTTCCATCTGCGATGCGACCACAACCAATATTCAGGCTGACGTTCGATTGTTTTTTCCAATAATCGCATATAGGTTTCTGAAATTTCAAATTCCGAAGCCGATTGAGGATCAAGCACTACCGGCTGAAACTCACAGTGATAATACCCACGCTTTTTGCATGTAATTTCAGCATAAAACACCGGATAATTAAATTTTCGGGCAAGCGTTTCGGTACCGGTAACCACAGGGGTATCCTGATTCAAAAACTGCGTCCAATAATGGATACTATACATATTCGGTGTTTGATCAGAAATCATCCAAAAATTACCCAGTTTTTTTTCCTTTTGCAAGCGAAACATGGTGCGAAGCAGTTCCTTCTTTTCAATCAACTGTGCTCCATATTTACTTCTCAAACCATGAATCAACTTATCAAACCGTGGATTTCTCAATTGCTTATAAATCGGATTTGATGATTCGCCTTCCGGCATATAAAAAGGGAAATTCAGCGTCCACTCCCAGTTACCATAATGAGCCGTCATTATCATCACACTTTTCCCCTGTGCATATTGCTCTTTTATAGCCTCCACATTCGAATAAGTCATCCGTCGATTAATCTCAGCTTTACTAATATTCATCTCATAAAGCGTCTCAATCATCAAATCGCAAAAGAAACGGTAATAGCGCCGTTCAATCTTCCTCAACTCTTGTTCTGTTTTTTGAGGAAACGACCGCTTAATATTCTGACGCACCACATCTTTGCGATAGCGTACAACATAATAAACAATGGGGTAAGCTATATCCGAAAACAAATACAACACACGCAAGGGTAATAAAGTGATCAGCCACACCACCCCATACATCAAATAATAAAACATATTACCCATATATATCAAAAAAACACCAGATGATGAAAGTTCACCCCGGTGTTTTCTTTATAAGATCAAAAATTTTAGTCCTCGTTAGTATAGATACCTAATGACTTACCATATTCATATTCGCCCTCCAAAATCAACTGAACATCAGTTTCAGTCAGCTCCATTTTGTCTTTCTTCGAACATTTCATGATATAATTAAACATTTCTTCTTCATCGATGCTGGCTTCATCAGCCGAATCTTCATCAATCAAACCATTTTCTTCGTAGTAATCATATACCACATCCAAAACATATTCAATTTTCTCGTCATTAATGCCCGCTCTATCTTCAGCCGGAATATAGTTGAGAATAAATTTTACGGCATCATCTTCGTCATATACCAACAAATCGTCGTCCTGTGCTTTCATATCGTTTATCTATTTAATTGTAAGTACCAGAAAAGTATTTATATAGCTCCAAAGATATAGTATTTTTTTCAGACAAACATTTCAAAGCTATGTTTTTTGAAAAAGAAAAAAGGTTTACCGAGTGATCGATAAACCTTTTTTCTGTCGGGGTAGCGGGATTCGAACCCACGACCCCCTGCTCCCAAAGC